>JBEKCX010000728.1:0-6094 GCA_050014655.1 Occallatibacter sp.
GATTCTGCGGCGATTGCATGGCTGAGAATCCGAAGGTCTTTGTTGTGCAGGATGATCTTTGGTGCTGGCACATCCCTGGCCCTAATCTTCTCTGCCTGCTCTGTGCAGAGAAGCGGTTGGGGGCGCCCCTTCACGTCAGGAGATTTCAAACCGATCCCGGCAAATGCCTGGGTCTTCGAGACCTTCAGGGCAGGCACTCAGCGGGGCGTATAGCCTCCCCGGAATCCACTATACATAAGATGCGTTATCGTACACAAACTGTTTATAATAAGATACTTAGTAGCATCTATGAAATCTGTGTTATCGGACATAGCCAAACGAGGTTGCGCGTCTCGGCCCGGTGCCGTAATCGACCTGGCATTCCTCACCCGGCCGCGTCTCGATGATCACCCGTGCATCAGGCGAACCCGCGCCGCGCAGTCCCCGCACGAAGCGCCGCACGCTCTGATAGCCGCCCGTGAACCCATGCCATCGCAGATGGCCGGCTTGAAACGGTATTGCTCGACGGTGTCGACTGCGCGCGATAGAAGCGAGGCATGGGCCTCGGCTCCCCACAGAGGGCACGAATATTCGAAGAGTCACCCGCGCGCTTTGATATCGGTTCCAACGTGGCCTCCATTTTGTCAACGCGCTCGACCCGTGGCCCCGCGAACTTGTCCAAACCTTTTCAGGATGGTGCATTTCAGGGGCCGGAATCAGGACCCTATGCAAGAGTCAGCCTCCAGCAATTATTGTTCGACATCGAGAGTTCCGTCGTATGCTGAAGTGGATCAATCTGAACTGAATAAGCCGTTGCGTGCGCCTTGATGAGCGATAGAACGCCACCCAATCTAGACGAACAGGCCAAGCCTGCAGCCGGCGATCCGGCTCGTCCGTCCCCCGATCTGGTGCGAATCGAAGATGTCACAAAATCCTTCGGCTCGAAACTCGCGGTAAGCCACGTCTCCTTCTCCGTCCCACCAGGCCAGATCTGCGGCTTGCTCGGCCCCAACGGCGCCGGCAAAACCACCCTCTTCCGCCTGCTCATGGGCATCCTCAAAGCCACCTACGGAAAAATCCTCATCGATTCCCTCGACGCCTTCGAAGACCGTGTCGAGGTCAAACGCCTCATCGGCTTCCTCCCCGACGAACCCGTCTTCTACTCCTACCTCTCCGGCCAGGAGATCCTCGAGCTCAGCGCCGCCATGCACGGCCTCGACGTGGTCGACGCCATGCACCGAATCGACCCGCTCATCCACCAACTCAGGCTCGGCGTCGACATTTACGACTACGCGGAGGACTACTCCCGTGGCATGAAGAAAAAGCTCGGTCTGCTCCTCGCCATGCTCCACCAGCCCAAACTCCTCGTCCTTGACGAGCCCACCAACGGCCTCGACGTCGAGTCCACCCACCTCTTCTATGACCTCATCTCCGAAACCGCCGCAGCAGGCACCACCGTCCTCTTCTCGACGCACCTCATGGATCACGTCACCCGGCTCTGCTCCCACGCCGTCATCATCAACGAAGGCAAGCTCGTCGCCAACGGCTCCCTCGACGACCTCCGCCGCGACTTCGGCGAGGCCAGCCTCGAAGAACTCTTCCTGAAGCTCACCGCCCGGCCACCCCAGAAATGAAGAACCGCCCCACCTTCTGGAGCACGCTCCGCCTTCTGCTCGGTGCCGCGCGCAAGCGCTCCACCGGCCGCCAGACCCGTCAGCAGGAACTCCTCTCCAATCGCTCCGGTAAGAACGCCACCGACTGGGGCGGAATCGGCTTCGTTATGGCCGCCCTCTTCATGGTCTGCATCAACGTGGCAGCCGCCTTCGTGCTGCGTACCGCCATCGCCACAGCCCAACGCGTCGAAGCCGAGCGCCGCGGCGACATCGTCGTCAGCCGCCAGTTCATGCATCAGATGCGGTTCTACAAGCACCATCCTGAGTTTGTCCGCCCTGACCCATACCAACCCGGCAATCCCTACTCCACTGAGGCGCAGCGCATCGCCAGCGAATACGGAGGCTCGGAGCCGGCCATCGAGCAGAAGCTGCGCGACGGTGAAAACGCGCACGGCCCGCAGGCCTTCCTCGGCGAACCTCAGGCAATCACCGGCCTCTCCGGCCTCGCCACCTCAGGCCCCTTCGCCCCCATGATCGGCTCCCTCGTTCTCCTCTGGTGGCTGGCCATGCTCGTCTTCCAGGGCGAAGGCCTCGAACTCGATCTCCAGCGCCGTCGCCATCCCATGTGGGAATGGCTCTTCTCCCATCCCGCCCCGCCCGGCGCCATCTTCCTCGCCGAAATGCTCTCCCCCATCGCCGCAAATCCCATCTACTGGGGCGCGCCTCTCTTCGTCGCAACCATCTACACCTTCGTCTACAACGGCGCCATCGGACTGCTCGCGGGCATCCTTATCGGGATCCCCATCACCATCGCCGCGGCCTGTCTCGGCAAGGCGTGGGAGATCGCCGTCACCCTCCGCTTCTCCCCGCGCTCGCGCGGAGCCATGATCGGCTTCATGAGCTGGATCGGCTACGCCTCGCTCATGCTCTTCCTCCTCGGAATCTTCCTCGTACCCAGAATCATCGTCGCAGCCGCTCGCATCCTGTACCCGCTCACCATCCTTCCCTGGCCCTGGCTCCGGCTCTTCCTCGGCGGCCAGAGCAACGGCTCCTGGTCCTTCCCCGCAGGCCTGCTGGCCTGTTGGATCTTCGCCGCCATCGTCATCGCCGGCGCCGTCCGCTTCAGCGTCTGGGGCGCGCAGCTTGGCCTCAGCGGCGTTTCCGCCAGCAGCCAGCCCGGCCCCACATCGCGCAGAACCACCACCCACTTCGGCAAGGAGCCGCTCTACCGCAAGGAATTCCTCTGGTTTGTCCGCGACCGCAGTGCCATCGTCCAGACCATCCTCATCCCGCTCACCATCGCAAGCGTCCAGGTCTTCAACCTGCGCGGCGTCCTCGTCCATGCCCAGGGCGCGTGGAACTACCTGTGTGGCACGGGCATTCTCTTCGGCACCTACTTCCTCTGGATCCTCGGCCCCAAGTCGCTCTCCTCCGAAGGCAGCGCCCTCTGGATCGCCCTCACCTGGCCGCGCGGCCTCGAAAGCCTGCTCAAAGCAAAGGCATGGCTCTGGTCGCTCATCTCATCCGGTATCGTCGCCCTGGTGCTTGCCTACGCAGCCTTCACCTTCCACGCCGACGCCTGGAAGATCGCCCTCGTCCTCATCGGCTGGTTCTTCTTCAGCCGCAGTATGGCGGAAAAATCCGTCACCCTCGTCACCATCACCTCCGAATCCGGCGAAGTTCAGAAGATCCCCTGGGGACGCCGACTCGCGGCCCAGCTCGGCATGCTCACCTTCTCCATCGGAATCATCAGCCAGCAGTGGCACATCGCCATCATGGGAATCGTCTACTCCTACATGACCGCCGCCGCCATGTGGCAGAACTTCCGTGCGCGCCTGCCCTACCTCTACGATCCTTGGTCCGAGGAGCTCCCGCCCCCACCCACGCTCATGCACGCCATGATCTCCATCAGTATCCTGGTCGAGTGCGGTGCCATCGTCACCGGCATTCTGCTCGTCTTTGCCGGCCCGCAGAACATCGCCATTGCCCAGGCCATCGCCTATGCCGTCTGCTCCGTCGCCGTCTCTGTCGGCGTCATCAGCTTCCTGGGCGAGCGCAACGTCTCACTCCAGGACGTCATCCGCTGGCGGTCCGCCGCATCTTCCACCTCTGTTCCGCAACTGATCCCGGCCCTCATGCTCGCAGCCGCAGGAGGCATCACTCTCGGCCTCGCCGCCCATGGCTACCTCGCCGTCCTCGCACACATCCCCACCGCCGCGGAGCTGATCAGAAAATCGCAGGAAGCCATGGCTGGGCTCCACGGCCTCCGCATCTCCTACGCCATCATGGCCATCGCCTTCGCGCCCTTCGCCGAGGAGTATCTCTTCCGCGGTCTCCTCTTCCGTGCCCTCGACCGCGAGTGGGGAGGCTGGAGCGCCGTCATCGGCAGTGCCGCCTTCTTCGCGGTCTATCACCCCGCAATGTCCTGGCCGCCGGTCTTCCTCCTTGGCATCTGCAACGCGCTCATCTTCAAGAAATCCGGCCGCCTCGCTCCCGCAATTCTCCTCCACATGGTCTACAACGCGGTTGTCCTGATGTAACGAGCGGATTGTTTGAGTGGCAAGGGGGCGTCGAAGTTCCCTAAATCCGAAGGAAACTCAAGGAGCGAGGCTACGCGCTCTGTCTTAGCTTGTCGTCACTGATGGCGTTGACCAGTTCCGGGCCCGTCGTGACTTCGTCGGGATCATCGCCGGCGTGGGGACACTGCGCCCCAGGCTTGCTGCCCGTGCGCAGAACTTCTTGACCAACGCGAACCTGAGACCTCGATCGCCTTGTAGGGCCTGAACCAGTTGGGATACATGTCGGCCATCAATCCGAATCTCCCCTGGAGGCAGTTGTGACAGGGGGAGCCAGACTTTGCGCCAGTCTCCAAACGCGGCACGCAGAGTACGGGACCATCGCCGGTCCCCTTCCCTGCCCCAGTGTCAAACTTGCGCGGGGCGACCGTGGGGCGTTTGCCGCCTCGCACTGAGGTAGAAGTCCTCGATCTGCTCCAGAGTTTCGGCGAAATCCTTGTTCATAAAGACTCGATCGAATTGAGAGGATGCGGCAACTTCCTGCTCGTAGCCAGCGATGCGTGACTGGCTGTTTGGGCAGTTCCGTTCAATGATCCGCGCCGCCGCCGCGGCTGCCGATGCTGGCTGGATGAAGATGCTGATGGAGTTTGAAAGCCGCTGCCGAAGAGCGAGGGCACTGCCACCCGTGAGGATGAGAGCTCGATCGCACAGCCCGACCAAGACGGTACGCGGAATCCCGTAGCTTTCCGTGTAGGTTTCGGCGCACTCGATCAGGGCGCCCGACCGGTTCATCTCAACAAACTGCTCGGGGGAGACGAAATGATAATCCTCGCCCGATACTTCACCAGGCCTTGGTAGCCGTGTTGTGACGGTGATTGCCCTAGTTAAGAACGGAACGCGTCTCACGAGTGCCCGCGTCAAAGTTGTCTTGCCGCTTCCGGAGGGACCAGCGATGAGAAGTACTGTACCCGACATCGAGGCTCCTTCCGTCATTCTAAAATAGTGGCACTGGTGTATCCGAGAAAGATAGGCAAACGCAAAACGGCCGCTCCTGAGAGCGGCCGTAGCGAACAAAAATCGATTTATAGGGGTTAGTAGTCGATTTATTGGGTTGATAGGGACCCTCCGAAGAGGCAATCCCATTCGACATAACCCCCAAAACCGGAGGCCACGTCAAACTGTGTTGAATTGTACCATATATCCACTGCTCCTTAGAGTTGGGGCGGGGTACTGGTTAGTGGACGGATTGTTAGTTCGTCCACGTCTTAGGGTTTAGGCCGCGCTTCTCTCGATCACAGGGACAACCTGCATATCGAGGGCGATACGGTAGAGCTTCTGGAACGTAGGGATGGTATCCAGGTTCTGCAGCTCGTGACGAAGAAGCAAGGTCCGCAGTGCCGATGAATGTGTATGCTTGGCGACTTCCCTGATTTTGGTCAGGAGAGCAACGGCCGCATCCAACTTTGCAGTGGCCAAACCGAACTTCTCCCCTTTGATCTCGCCGACGTCCAGCTTTGCCGCCAAGGTTTCGAGGATGTTGTTCGTCAAATCAACGCCGAGAATTGTCTCTTGCACCTTACGGGCTGCACGAAACTTCTGCTCTGGCTCACTGATGGAGTGGATCTGGGCTTGTTGCGCTGGAACTGCCGCGGTCGCGACGGCCTGTTGCGCCACAGCCTCTTGCGCAACTTGCGGCGATGCTGTCACAGGCGCGGTCTGCTGAGGCTGAGCGCCTTGCTGACGAGTTCCCTGCTGGACTGGTGCTGCCGAACGGTTAGCCATTGGAGCAATGTTGCTCTTTGGCCGCGTTCCTGCAGGCATCGCCCATCCCGGAAGATCCGGCACCTTCGTCGCATTACCACGCTCATCGAGCGGGACCCACAACACGCTTCCAAGCTCTTTGAACCGGTAGAAGTACTCGCCCAACCCGAACATGGATGCCGCGCGCTTCTTCGCCTGGGCTTCCGCACGCGTCACAGCGTTGTC
>JBEKCX010000729.1:0-9650 GCA_050014655.1 Occallatibacter sp.
TTGCAGACCATAGGCTATAGGCCGTCTGGCACAAGAATCAATTACGACCGGGCTGACCATGTAGTACCGCTGGTTCGGCCTGGTAAATGGCGGTGGAGAGGGAATCCGTTCGATCCAGAGATGCCGCTCGGGATCGAACTGCACTTTTGCCTCTGGAACGAACGCGTTTCGCAAATCCGCATTCCAGAGACTGGCCACTTTTGGGAGCGGCGCATCACGCGAACGATCGACGGGCTCTCGTTTTCTTGCCTAAGTCCCGTCGACCACCTTGGCTATCTCGCGCTTCACATCCTGCGTAATCTCTTTCTTGGGGACTGGATCGTCCATCACGTTCGCGAGTTGGCCGTCTTCCTTCATTCCCACGCAGACAACGAGGCCTTTTGGCAGACATGGAACGAGACCCACTCCCCGTCGCTTCGATCCTTCGAAGCAATCGCCTTTTACTACGCCCGCGCCTGGTTCGATTGCCGCCTCCATCCTCAGGCCGCATATGAGATCGACAGGCTCTCAGCAACTCGCAGGAGTTGGCTGAATTGTTTTTCCGGGTCTGCTCTTGAGTTAATGTTCCACGGCAACAAGGACTCCCTGTGGTTGCACCTCGGCTTCCTCTCTTCACACAAGGAAAAATGGATGACACTCAAGCGGCGCTTGATTCCGACGCGCGTCGGATCCATTGGCTCACCCGCCATACAGGTGCGCAATAGACGGGTCCTCCAGTCCCACGATAGTCCCCTATGGCGGCAATACATCGCCTATCTTCTTTCCCGCTCTGCTGATCATGGTCGCGCCAACATGACCACTCTCACGCGTTTCCTTAGTTGGCGTCTTTTCCAGCATTCTCGTGCGCGAAATCTGCCAATGGATACCAGCATGCGAGATTGAAGACTCTTGCTGTGTTGTGCATCGCTAGGTTTCCATCTTAGCGAGATCCGGCCGCATCTTCTTCTGCAACAGGCCTCCCTAGCTACACTCAGGTCGAAGGTTTCTCGCCGTTCAGCCCTGGTAAGTGCCAACACTGTTGTCGGGATTGAAGGGGCCAAAGCGACCAAGAACCCCACAAGAACCAATCCGGCGTAGCCAAGACGACGAGATCGGATCCGGGCAAATCGTTCGGGGTCTAACTGCCCTCGGGCTGTCCGGCGTCAACTACCATTTCCCTTCAACGACAACCAAGATTCCCGATGTTGTTGGAACATCGTCTTTCCTTTCCCTCGCTGAGATGTAGTTGTTGCTGGCAGGACCGGAGCGGAGCCCTCAAAAGCGCAGTGCAGGGCCTGCCAGCAACAACCGTGCGCGGCCACGCATGCCTGAGGCGGCAGCGCGGCCATCCGGCACGGGATCGCGATTCCTTGTAAATGCCTCCGATCACGCAAACCGCAAATAAAAGCGCGATACCTTTTGCGATACGCCGGTTCTTCGAGATGTATGAGCTTACAAGGACTTAGGGAGCCACCGGGGTCTTGTAAGTCGTTGAAATGCTTAATGTTGGTTCCATGGCATGGAAGAGGTCGTCGGTTCGATCCCGACCAGGTCCACCATAGAATCAATGACTTGCGTGGAAGACCCTCCGGCTTCTCACCTGCAAAACGTCACCCGCCTCCGCATTTTCGCGTTGTCATATTCCGAAACCGCAGCGCTCAAGTCGACGCGACCAACAGGAAGCGGCGACCCTGCACAAGACTCTTGAGGACACAGAGACCCTGGTTTCACTCTAAGGAAAGCGGAAGCATGGAGGTCGCCACGCGGCTGGTTGACTCCATTACGGACCGGTTCCTATTTCTGGCCGGCTTCCCATTTGCCGAACGTGTGCGCGAACGGGATTTCGCCATGGGTTCGCGCAGCTTTCCCGTGGGCGAGTACATCATCCTTTACTGCGTCGAGGGGCCGGGCGTATCCATCCTGAGGGTAGTGCGCGGCAGACGCGATCTGGAAAAGCTCTTCGAGCAGTGACCGGCGGAGTTGCGGGAGTGTGCGCCAGGCTGACGGTCTCTCAGGTCACAGAAGCGGGGTACGGGGCGCCCGGCACCCGGCTCCTCTACCCAACAATTGCCGTGGAATTTCCTTGACTTTCCTCGAATTGCGGCAATACTGTATGCATGGCTCTAAGCGCTTCATACTTGGTCACAACCAGGAATGTCGAATCCTTCTTCAATAGCCTAATTACCGCGAAGGCGCCGGAGGCCTTTACTCAGAAGTTCCTCGAAAGCCTGGAGTTCAAGAGCACCAACGATCGCCTATACATAAGCTTATTAAAGAGCCTCGGATTCCTAGACGCCAATGGTGCGCCAACAGAAAGATACTTTCGCTTCCTTGACCAGTCCCAATCGAAGCGTGTATTGGCGGAAGCAATCCAAGAAGCATATGGCGATCTGTTTGCCGTGAACGTTAAAGCCAATGAGTTGACAGTCTCTGAGGCGAAGAATAAGTTTAGAACTCTCACGCAAGGAAAGAATTCAGAAAAAGTTTTGGCGCTCATGGCCAATACCTTTAAGGCGTTGGTTGATTACGCGGAGTGGACGCCAGAGGGGAAGACGAGTCCCCCCAAGAAAGAGGCCGATCAGAAGCCGATAGATTCAAAACAGGCGAAGCCTGAGGAGAAACCGGTCCAGCCTGACGAAGAGGACGACTTATCAGCTAAGCTTCAACAGCCTCAGCTTCACTATAACATTCAAATCCATCTTCCGGAGTCCAGAGATCAGGCCGTTTACGACGCAATCTTCAAGAGTCTCAAGAAGCATCTATTCTGACCTAAGCAATGAATCACGACTCGTTATATTCGTTTGTCTTTCGCGGCCTCTTGACGGAGGAGGCGCTCGATAAGGCTGGGAGACAACATCGTAACGTCTTCTCCGACGTATGGGAATCTGAGACTTCGGTTCGGTTGGCGATTCCATTCCTAGACGAGGAGCTAGTGAAGAAGTCTCGGAAGATGGCCGTCGTTTACACGGCCATTTGCGCATTTGAGAATTCAGTTCGAGACTTCATATCAAGAAAACTTCTTGAAGAAAAGGGGGAGAAGTGGTGGGAACTATGCGTTAAGCCGGAGATTCGTAAGAAGGCCGAAGACAGAAAGAACGCAGAGAAAGACGTCCGGTGGCTCACCCAGCGTGGCAATTCTATGATCCATTTCACCGATTTTGGGGATCTAATCTCGATAATGGGGAAGCCTGAGAATTGGAAATTCTTCGAAGTGCATATCGGCAGTTTGGATTGGGCTAAACAGATAATCATCACTCTTGAAAAATCTAGAAATATAATTATGCATAGCGGAGAACTTGACCCCAAGGACATCGAGCGAGTTGGAACCTACATACGAGACTGGGTTCGGCAAGTTGGATAGGGTTCAGCCCCCTTTGCGGCCCGTTCAGTCGTTGGCCGTGGCGGCGACTTCGTGCAGCCAGCCGGGGGCTTTGAGAAGCTCGCGGGGGCGGGAGCCGTCGGCGGGGCCGACCAGGCCGTCGCGCTCCATGAGGTCGATGAGGTGGGCGGCGCGGCCGTAGCCGATTCTCAGGCGGCGCTGGAGGAGCGAGGTGGAGGCCTTGCCGAACTCGAAGACCAGTTGCACGGCGTCGTTGAAGAGAGGATCGTTCTCGTCGGGATCGTCGTTGGAGCCTTCGACGGGTTCGCGGTCGTCCTTGGGCGATTCGAGGAAGCCTTCGACGTATTCGGCCTGGCCCTGGGCCTTCCAGAAGCCGACCACGGCGGCGGTCTCCTTTTCGCTGACGTAGGGGGCGTGGAGGCGCATGAGGCGGCTGGTTCCGGGAGGCAGGAAGAGCATGTCGCCGCGACCGAGCAGAGCCTCGGCGCCGTTGGTGTCGAGGATGGTGCGCGAGTCGACCTTGGTGGAGAGGCGGAAGCTGATGCGGGTGGAGATGTTGGCCTTGATGAGGCCGGTGATGACATCGACGCTGGGGCGCTGGGTGGCGAGGATGAGATGAATGCCGACGGCGCGGGCCATCTGCGCGAGGCGCGTGATGGACTCTTCGACGTTGGCGCGGTCGAGGATCATGAGGTCGGCAAGCTCGTCGATGATGATGACGATGAAGGGCAGCGGCTCCTCGTCCGGGGCGTCGTCGAAGAGCGAGGGCGTGACGCCGTCGAAGAGCTTGTTGTACTGCTCGATGTTGCGCACGCTGCGGCTGGCCAGCAGCTTGAGGCGGCGCTCCATCTCGCGGACGGCGTTGCGCAGGGCGTTGGCGGCCAGCTTGGGCTCGGTGATGATGGGGGTGAAGAGGTGGGGGATGCCCTCGTACATGCCCAGCTCGACGCGCTTGGGATCAACCAGGATGAGGCGGACCTGGGCGGGGGTGGTGCGGAAGAGCAGGCTCATGATCATGGCGTTGATGGCCACGGACTTGCCCGAGCCGGTGCTGCCGGCGATGAGGATGTGAGGCATGGCGGAGAGATCGGCGGTGACGATGCGGCCGTTGATGTCTTTGCCCATGGCCAGGGTGAGGCGGGACTTGGCTTTGTGGAAGGTCTCGGACTCGAGCACGTCGCGCAGGTAGATGGTCTCGCGCTCGTAGTTGGGAACCTGGATGCCGACCGTGCTCTTGCCGGCGATGCGCTCAATGAGAATGCTCTCGGCGCGCATGGCCAGGCAGAGATCGTCGGCGAGGCAGGTGACGCGCGAGTACTTGACGCCGGCTTCGGGCTTGAACTCGTAGGTGGTGACCATGGGGCCGGGGTTGATCTGGACGACCTGGCCGCGGACGTCGAACTCGGCGCACTTCTCGACCAGGATCTTGGCTTCCTCGCGCAAGGCGTCCTCGCGGACGGTCTGAGGACCATCGCCGGCGTTGAGCAGAGTGCTGGGCGGCAGCTTGAAGCCGCTGACGTGCCGGGGAGCGACGGCGGCGGCGCGGAGGTTGGCATCGGCGCGGCTGTGGATGGCGATGCCGCCTGCTGGGCGATAGGAGGAAGCGGGAGCGGCGTCCAATTGGAAGGCGCTAGGGCAATTCGACGGCTGGGGCTGCGCGGCTATGGGCGGTGGGGCGAAGGCAGGCGCGGCGGGCGCGGCGGGCGTGGCGGCTGCGGCGGACGTGGCTCCGGGCTGCCACCCCATCGACGAGGACCTGTCGATGGGGGCTCCGGGGTCTGCGGCGACGCGCTCCCAGATGCTGGATTTGGGGGCCGGGGCGGTGACGGGGATCTGCTCTTCCTGCGGCTCCAGGCGGGCGCGCTGGTAGGCTGGGATCTCGTCCAGGGGGTCGGGGTCAGGCTCGCGCTTGCGGCGGAAGAGGGCGGCAAAGAGGCCACGGCTGGGGGCGGCCTCGGCATCCGGCTCGGCCTTCTCCTCGCGTTGGGCTTCGCGCTCGGCCTGGCGCTCGGCCTTGCGCTCGGCGCGCTCTTCGCGCCAGTTGCGCCAGCGGTCCTGCCAGGAGCGGAAGAGGAACCAGCGGCCGGCGACGTGTTCCTGGATGGCCCAGAAGCTGACCGCGGAGGCAAAGAAGAGTCCGGCGGCGGCCAGCACGCCGGCCACCAGCCAGGCGCCCTGAATGTTGAGGTAGGTTACCAGCAGGCCGGAGACGAGCTGGCCCACCACGCCCTCGGCGGGCAGCGCATGGAGCCAGCGCCAGTGCCAGGGGAGCAGCGAGAAGACGGCGGGCAGAAAGGCGAGGGCGAGCAGCGTGCCGACCCAGCGCAGCAGGGCGGAACCGCCGGGACGGGAGCGCATCCAGGTCCAGCCGATGCCGGCCAGCCACAGCGGCAGCAGGAAGGCCGTGACGCCGAGGGTTTGCAGCAGGAGATCGCCGATCCATGCGCCGAAGAGGCCAACCCAGTTGCGGACGGGCAGGCCGGCGGCGGTGTCGAGCGAGGGGTCGGAGGCGTGATAGGTGGCCAGCGCGAGGAGCAGGAGGAGCGAGACGAGCGAGATCACCAGCCCCAGGAATATGTTCCAGGGGCGGCTGCGCGTGGGCGACAATACGATGCGAATCGACTTCATAATGGGCTCACACATTCGCTCCCGAACCGCCGCGGACGGCTCCAGGAACGAGGCCGAAGATGCCGCGCACGAGCTGCGGGAGCGGACGAAGAGTCCCAGAGCAGCTTCTATTATCTGCGGAAGGAAGGCGGATTCCGGGCAAAAAGGGGCGGGGGGAACCTTGGTGTGGACCCCCGGCGGAGGCTGGGTCTTTGGGCCTGGAGATGGATTGCGGATGCGAGAGGAGCGGATGATAGGGCGGGCGAAGCGGTGATCGGGTTGCGGGAAGAAGAACGGGGCCGGAATGGCGTGTCGATGCCAAACCGGCCCCGTTTTCACTGCGTGATTCTATGTAGAAATCATGCCCTGAACTTGCGCTTCAACAGCCCCGCCAACCCGGCCAGGCCGCTGCCAAGCAGCAGGAAGCTGGATGGCTCGGGGGTAGCAGAACCTGCGGTGCCCAGGATTTGGAAGGTCTCCGAATGGGAGCCTGCGCTTCCAAGCACGCCATTAAGGTTCCCATAATAACTCGCGTATGCGACCGACGGGCCGTCATTGTCATCCCAATAGGCATAATAGTCGACATCGGGGTAGATGACGCCATATTCCGTCACCGCATCCTGAAGGGTGAGCCAGTAGGTGCCACTGTCGAGCGACAGACTGGGGATGGAGATAGACTCTGTATAGATGGGCCAACCACGAGCGTTTGTATAATCGTAGGTGCTAACCGGGTTTGTTGTCGCTGAACCGTCGGTGTCATCGAATGGAGCGGTCCCGATCGACCAGCTAACGCTAAGCGGCTCGCTCTCGGCCCAGAGGACGAAGGTCGCGCCAGTTATAGTAGAAGCCTGCAACAGCGTAAACGAATCTGACACTGAGGCGCCGTAACCTATGGGCCAGGAGTAAACTTCGACGTTGGTTGGGCCGTTGCTGTACAGGGTATCGGCGAATGCGGGAGGCGCGGCAATCGCACCAACCAGGCCAAGCATCAAAACGGACAGAACTGCGGATGTTTTCATCTTCGTACCTTTCATAGTCGCAGCGTCGATGCCAAACCGACCCCGTCTTAGATGCGTGACTTTGCGTGGGAGCTATACCCTGAGCTTTCGCTTCAACAGCCCCGCCAACCCCGCCAGCCCGCTGCCGAGGAGCAGGAAGCCGGATGGCTCGGGGGTAGCGTTCGAGACCGAGAAATCGGCATAGAGTATTCCGTTGGTTCCGTAAGAGCCGCCGGAAGAACTCGTCGGGAAGTTCAATCCCGAACCGGATGCCCACATGTCGGTTCCCCACGTATAACCTGGAAGCGAAGTGACTCCAACCGCGTTGTTTGGGAAGGGGGCTCCGCCTCCTGGAAACTCAGCGCCGATTACGTATGATCCTGGCGGCAGCACGTAGCTGGCAGAGGCCCACTGGAAGTTATACACATCCGGGGCCGAGCCTAACACGTCCGCGGAGACGAGCAGGTTTCCGCCGGAATCCCAGAGGCCGACCTCCGGGTCAACGGGCTGCAGGCCACCTTGGCCAGCGTCCCAGACCCCAAGGGCATTGATGTCGAAGGTGGTGGTAGTGGTGAACGAGTAGCCCAACGTGAACGGCCTGGGGTCGGTCAGGGTGCCGGCAGATGCGTACTGCACAACGGGGGTGATCGACTCAGCCGGCAGTTTCTGGGTGAGCAGGAATGGCGAACCGAGCAACAACAGCAGAGCGAGGCGTTTCATGGCTTTCTCCAAGATGCGGGACATTTCTTCAAGCCGTTCAGGGCGCGGAGTCTTCGCCGGGACCGAAAACGGACCGCGGCAATTCCCCGCTTGCGAACGTGTCGTTCTTCGCCGCGAACCAATATCCAGCATCTACCTTCCCCGCGCGAGCGAAGAACGTCGTTTAGCCAGGAGCACTTTTGTTGCCGAATCATGTGATACATGAACATGTCAGTGTGATAAGGGGAACAGACGCATGGCTATTGCTTTCAGCGCGTTCTAGGCGATCGCGGAGCAGCTTCCCGCGCCCGGCAAAAGTAGGGCATTGCGCAACGAATTGCGCACAAAGAGGCAATTATTTGCCATTTCTGCCTGCGGGAAGCAGGCGCGATCGCGGAGCGGCGGAGGCGCGTGGCGGCGGCGATCCCCATGCCCATTCGTCGCCTGAATCCCTTCAAGAGTCTCCCAGACGCGCAACGGCCACCCCGAAGGGCGGCCGCTGTGCATTTGGGACTGCCGAAGGAGCCGGTTACCGCTCGCCCTTCCGCCAGTTGATCAGGTCGCCGAGGGTGGTGGTGGAGCTGGAGACGGGCGCCTTGTGGGCCTCCTTCTTGTAGCTCTCGACCTGTGCTCGGCTGGCCTCGCGGCCCACTGCGCGCAGGCTCAAGCCCACCTTCTTCTCTTCGACGTTGATCTTGATGATCTTGAAGTCGTGCTCCAGGCCGGTCTCCAGCTTGGAGGGCTTGCCGGCTTCGTCGCCAGCCTCGGAGATGTGGCACAGACCCTCGACGCCCTCCGCGATCTCGACGAAGGCGCCGAACTGCGCCGTGCGCAGAACCTTGCCGTGGACCACGTCGCCCACCCGGTGAGCGGCAAAGAAGCTCTCCCAAACGTCGGGCTGCAACTGCTTGATGCCCAGGCTGAGGCGGCGGTTCTGGGGCTCGACGCCGAGCACGACAGCCTTGACCTTTTCGCCCTTCTTGACCACCTCCGACGGGTGCTTGACGCGCTTGGTCCAGCTCAGGTTGGAGACGTGAACCAGCCCGTCGATGCCGTCTTCGATCTCGATGAAGGCGCCGAACTCGGTGAGGTTGCGTACCCGGCCCTCGACCACCGTCCCGGCCGGATAGCGCTCGGTCAGGTTCTCCCAGGGATTGTCGAGAAGCTGCTTCATGCCCAGCGAAATCCGGCGATCCGCGGGATTCACGCTCAGCACCACCGTCTCTACCTCGTCGCCCGGCTTGACCAGCTTGGAGGGATGCTTGAGGCGCTTCGACCAGGTCATCTCCGAGAGATGGACCAGCCCTTCGATGCCCTGCTCCAGCTCCACAAATGCTCCGTAGTCCGTTACTGAAAGCACGCGCCCATGTACGCGCGCGCCCACCGGGTAACGCTCCGATGCGTCCAGCCAGGGGTCGGGAGTCAGTTGCTTGAAGCCCAGCGAAACCCGCTGCTTGTCCTTGTCGAACTTGAGCACCTTCACCTGGATCTCATCGCCCACATTGACCAGGTCGCGTGGATGCGTGAGCCGGCCCCAGCTCATATCGGTAATGTGCAGCAGGCCGTCGATGCCGCCCAGATCGACAAACGCGCCGTAGTCGGTCAGGTTCTTCACCGTGCCGGTCAGGATAGCGCCTTCGCCCAACTGTCCCAGCGTCCCCGTCCGCTTGGCCGTCTGCTCCTCTTCCAGAATCTCCTTGCGGCTCACCACCACGTTGCCGCGCTTCTTGTTCAGCTTGATGACCCGGACTTCAATCTGCTGGCCGAGATAGCCGTCCAGATTCCGCACCGGACGAATCTCAAGCTGCGAACCGGGCAGGAAGGCCTTCAGCCCGATATCCACGGTCAGCCCGCCCTTCACGCGGCTCACCACCGTGCCCATCAGCGGCGTCTTGCCCGCTGCGGCCTTCTCGATCGTTTCCCAGATGCGCAGGCGCTGGGCCCGCTCGAAGCTGGCCAGGTAGCCGCCTTCGGGCTCTTCACGCTCGATCACTACGTCGATCACGTCGCCGGGATGGAACTTCACC
>JBEKCX010000730.1:0-5505 GCA_050014655.1 Occallatibacter sp.
TGATGCCGCGGATGGTTGCGCCGCCCTTTCCGATGAGATCGCGAATCTTGTCGGTGGGAATCATCAGGGTTTCGATGCGCGGGGCGTAAGCGGAGCGCTCGGTGCGCGGCCCGTCGAGGGCGGCGTCCATCTTGTCGAGCAGGAAGAGCCGGCCCCGGCGCGCCTGTTCCATGGCTTCCTGGAGAATCTGGCGGGTCAGGCCGCCGATCTTGATGTCCATTTGCAAGGCGGTAATGCCCTTGCGGGTGCCGGCCACCTTGAAGTCCATGTCGCCGTAGTGGTCTTCTGCGCCGGCGATGTCGGTGAGGATGGCGTAGTCGTCGCCCTCCTTGACCAGGCCCATGGCCACGCCGGCCACGGCGCCCTTGAGCGCGATGCCGGAGTCAAAGAGCGCCAGGCTGGCGCCGCAGACCGTGGCCATCGACGAAGAGCCGTTGGACTCGAGGATGTCGGAGACGATGCGGATGGTGTAGGGCGACTCCTCGGGGCTGGGCAGAACGGCGGTGATGGCGCGCTCGGCCAGCGCTCCATGGCCGATCTCGCGGCGGCCAGTGCCGCCCATGCGACCGGTCTCACCCACGCAGAAGGGCGGGAAGTTGTAGTGCAGCATGAAGGGCTTCTTCTTCTCGCCCTCATAGCTCTCCAGGCGCTGGCCGTCGTCGGTGGTGCCCAACGTGGCCGTAACCAAGGCTTGGGTCTCGCCGCGGGTGAAGAGAGCCGAGCCGTGGGTGCGGGGCAGAACGCTGGTCTCAATGGTGATCTGCCGAATCTCGTCGAAGAGGCGGCGATCGGGACGAATGCGCTCGTGGGTCACCTGCTCGCGGAAGATGCGCTCGCGCAGATGCTCGTAGTAGTGAGCCAGCTTCTTCTTGGCGTCGGGCTGGTCGGCGGGCAGCGCGGCGGCCAGTTCGTCCTTGATCTCCTTGATCAGGGTGTGGCTTTCCAGCTTGCTGTGGGTCTTGGTGTCCAGGGCATCCTTGAGGCGGTCGCCGATATTGGCTTTCAGTTGGTCGTAGTAAGCCTGGTCGAACTCCGGCGCGGTAAAGGCCCGCTTGGGCTTGCCGGCCAGAGCGACCAACTCGTCGATGGCGGCTACGATCTTCTTGATCTCGGCATGGCCAAACTCGATGGCGGCCAGGATGGTCTCCTCGGACTCTTCCTTGGCTCCCGACTCGATCATCACGATGCCGTCCTTGTGGCCGACAACCATGATGTTGACGGTAGTGGCGGCGCGCTCGGAATAGGTTGGATTGACGACGAACTCACCCTCAACGCGGCCCACCCGGACCGCGCCCACCGTGGCGCTGAAGGGAATGTCGGAGAGAGCCAGAGCGCAAGCGGCGGCGTTGATGCCGATCACGTCGGGGTCGTTCTCCTTGTCGGCGGAGAAGACCAGCGCAATTACCTGGGTCTCGTTGCGGAAGCCGTCGGGGAAGAGCGGGCGGATGGGGCGGTCGATCTGGCGGCAGGTGAGAACTTCTTTCTCGCTGGGCCGGCCTTCGCGCTTGATGAAGCCGCCGGGGATGCGCCCGCCGGCGTAGGTGTATTCGCGGTAATCGACGGTGAGGGGGAAGAAGTCGATGCCCTCCCGGGGTTCGTTGGAGGCTACGGCGGTGGCAAGAACAACGGTTTCGCCCGTGGTGACCAGTGCGGCGCCAGAGGCTTGCTTGGCCATGCGGCCGGTCTCAAAGACCATTCGCTTGCCGCCGGCAAGCTCGACGGCTACTTCATGCTTTGACATAGAGTCCTCGTTTCGTTTTTGTTCGCTTGGGAAACTTGTGCGGGGAAGGCGGCGAGCGGCGCGCTCAACCGATAGCTCTGCGCGGTCCCCGGCAACGGGTCGGATTCGCCAGGTACACCATGGCCCCAAGTCCTGGGTAGAACGGGGGCCGTGACCCATACTCGGTCTGGGCGCTTCCTGATCAAAGTTCGCCTTCCGGCTATTTGCGGATACCGAGTTTGCCGATGACATCGCGATAGCGATCGGCATCGTGCGTCTTCAGGTAATCCAGCAGGCGGCGGCGCTTGCTGACCAATTGCAACAATCCACGCCGGGAAGCGTGATCCTTCTTGTGCGTCTTGAAGTGCTCGGTCAGTTCAGCGACACGCGCACTCAGAATCGCGATCTGGACCTCCGGCGAACCGGTGTCCTTATCGTGGGTGCGGAAGCTCTCGATCAGGGTTGTTTTCTTGGCAGTCGCCAGCACGGCGTGTGTTACTCCTCTTGTCTTCTCAGTCCACTCTCAAGTGTCTAGTGTGAGATTACCATGAATGGCCGGTGGGGGGGAATCCCGGCCGAGGGCAGGAACCAGGGTGCAAACCCAAGCCGGTCAACGGGCGCCGAATCGGAACAGCCGGTTGTCGAAGCGCTCGTGAATCACGGAGCCGATGGTGATCTGCGGCGCGTCTGGATGTTCAGGATTCAGCAGGATATTCCAGGTGCGCGGCATGATTGCGGAAGGAACTCGCGCAAGCGGCGTTTCCCGAGAGGCAAGCCATGCGTCGCCAATCCTCTGGGTCGATTCAGGCTGCTGTTTCCAATCGACGTCAGCCAGAGGCAGAATCTCCCGAGTGGCAAGATGCTCGGGAGCTTCAATCTCCAAGAGGGCAAAGGTGTAAGGGAGTCCCTGGCCGCGGTCCTTGAGGTGAACGAGTACCTCAAGCATCGCCCCGGCCGGAGATTCCGCCAGATAGACCAAACGCTTTCCCAAGCTGCTCCATCGGGAGGAGTATTTCCTTCCACCCCAGCCGCCCAGATCCAAGTGATTGCTAATGCGCCACAGAGTCGTCATTGTTCCTCTTGCAAACCCAGTTCCGGAGCGTCATTATGCGAAAACACCCTCATCGATCTGATAAAGGAACTCCTCAACCGCCTGTTCGCCTGCCTCCGTCTTCAGCATGGCCAACGCACTCTTATCGTTGAACCGGCTCTTCTTTCCGCACAGCCACTTCCTGCCGTCCTCGCGATCCCCGTAGACTTTTACTGCCAGTTCGTACATCCGCGCGACGCGGGCCAGCCGGTCGGATTCGTCCGGGTTGAGCGGCTCCTTCTTCTGGCGGCGATGCTTGAGTGTGCGGGCGGGAATCACCACCTCCAGCAGATCCTTGACGGCAATGCCGGAATACGCGGAGAACTCCTCCAGCGTGGAGAGCGGGAGACCGCGCTCAATCTCCCGCCAATCGAAGGTGAAAGGCGGCGGAGAAACGGCGGGAGTTGCGGCAGCTTGGCTCATAGGGACATTATGCCACAGTTTTCGTGGCATTATGTCCGGTCTATTGGGAGACTTAGAGAATGCGCATAACCCTCAACTCGTAGAGCGACTCGGAAGAGGTATATACTTTCGTTGGTTCTGGTTCACACATGGAGGGATTCATCTTGGCTACGCGCGTAAAATTTGCGATTCCCGAACGGGAGATCGAAAACACTGGAATCACATTTAGGCGGGTTGTTGACACCGAACTGCACGGAGACCTTACTATCTGTCAGAATCACATCATTTGGCGTCCCAAGAACAACGAACTGGTCTACCGTGTTTCCTGGGAAAAATTCGCAGACTTTGCGGTGGAGAAAGGCAAGAATCTGCGCCCGAAGGTGTCTGCTGTCAAGTCCAAGAAGAAGCTGAAGGCTGTCAGCGCATAGATCTTATTAATGGTGCGTTTGCTGTATTGGTGCCCGCTACTATTGACCACTTGCCGAAGCTGTCTAGATCTCACCGACCTCGGTAATGTCCACATCGATGGCGCGCCGATCTGTCACACCCAGGAACGCTACTTGCCACTGATCTTCCGCATCAAGGTAATCGTCCTGTTTGGCATTTTCAAAGAACTCTTGCTCTATTCCAACCCCCGCCTCCCGCCTTTCTGATTCTAAGAATGGTTCGGCAACGGATTTGCACACTCTCAGCCCCGCACCGACCGAGAACCCCGCTCCGGTAATCTCGTAAACATCTCCGTACCCGACAGACTCATCAGGAAGACAGAAAACCGTGCAACCGCCCCAGCCGTCCTGCGGAAGCTCGAAAGTAGGGGGGCGCCAGACCAGGGCGACATACTCAGCGGAAACCAGCTTGCGCAGCTCCTTGCGTAGCTCCAGAGGTTCTTCCTCATCAGGGAAGAATACTGACTCGCGGGCTGCGCTGAGCCAGGGTTCCGACAGGCGTAGTATCTCTGGGGCCGCGGCACCGGCCAGCTTTGCGGCGCGTGCCGGTGAATAGTATCGGCGGGCTATGCGGAGACAAGCTTTATCATTCGAGGCAAAGAACATATGAGCGCGCTTTTGCGCCACATCAACACCTCGAACGATTGCTGCGTCCACCGCCCTCCAATGCGCGCGAAAAACCTCAACCAAAATCGTTTCGAGTGTTTTGATTCGTGCGGTTCTTTTTCTTGCCAATTCTCCCTTACGGACGCGTTTCATTCCAGGTTTCTTGGCAGCCTCCCCTGTCCCGATGCGTCTCTTTTCACTCTTTACAGTGCTCCCTAACACCAACACCTCACCTTGCTTCTTAAGGTGATCTTCGATTATTCCCCAAGGGATGACCATCCTGATAGCTGCAGCCTGCGCAGAGAGGTTTGGCTTTGCATGAAGTGCAGCTCGCCTCGCCCTGCGCACCAATGCAGGTGAAATGCCGGATGCTTCTGTGAGCCACAAAACCATTGGAGGGCAAACGATGTGGTTGTAGACAAACTCCGCATCACGGTTCCAATTTTTCCGTCCGTAAAAGCCGGGGCCGCCATACCCTTTCAGCCACCCGACCCAGTGCTCTTTTTGCGTCTTGTACCAAAGGCGATTTGTGCCCCAAGTGCCCCGTTCCTTCAGTTCTTGGCTAAACCGCGTCGTGACCGGCGTGGTGTCAGGCAGTTTGGAGATAGCAGATGCTAGTTTCTGCGGGGTCATTTGATAGGTCTCCAACGTGGCATAGATATCGTTAGAATTGTACTCTGCTCGATTGATCGGCGATCAGCGAGCGTCAGGCCCCACCGCAGGTGGCTCCGCCGCCCGCCAATAATTGGCGCGGGCCACAATCCGTGCGCCGTAGTCGACTGCGGTGCGCACGCGGATGGTGTGCAGGCCGGGGGTGGGATCGGAGGGGCTGAAGGTGATGAGATAGCGGTTGCGGGCATGCTTGGCGGCATCGACCACGCGCTGCTCGAAGCCCTTGTCGCCGGTGAAAGTGGTGTGCTCGCCGCCGCTCATGGCTGCGACCTCTTTGGCCACGTTCTTCTTAAAGGCCTGGAGGATCATGGCCAGAGCGGAGACGATGTTCATGGCGCGGTCGTCGCCCGAATCCTTCACGTCGTGGGCCAGCTCGGCGCGGGCGGGAGAGAAGGAGACGCTGAGCACGAGCACGTCGGAGCGGCCTATCTTCTCGACCAACTGCTCCGGCTTGGTGTGCTTGCTGCCGTGGTCGCGCTCCTCGCTGATCAGAAGCAGCACGCGGCGATACTCCTTGGGCTGGGACTCGAGCAGATCGACGGCATAGCTGACGGTATCCAGAATGGCAT
>JBEKCX010000731.1:0-4527 GCA_050014655.1 Occallatibacter sp.
CCGGTCTCTTCGTCGATGTGGTGAAAGCGATCCCAGTTGTGAGGTACCTCGAAGAACATTCCTACATTGAAGTTCGTGCAACCAAGCCACATCTCGTTGTTCTTAATGAGCGGAAAGATCTCCAAGTAGGTGATCGAATTGGTGTTGCCGATGATTAGGAACTTCTTCCCGTGCTGCACGAGCTGAGCTACATATTCCTTGAAAAGGGAGAAGGGCGGATTTGTGACGACGATATCCGCCTGCTTGAGCAACTCAACGCACTCGGCGCTGCGGAAGTCGCCTCCGGGGTATTTGGGGTCCGCCCTCAGGGCCACCCTAGCAGCCTTATTCCGCTTGAGGAAAAGCTCGACGTCGGTCACGTTCGCAGCGCCGTCGCCGTCCTCGTCTCTCACGCGGTCGAGTGTGACGGCGAGCGCCTTGGGCTTCTGGCGCTTGCCATTCCCCTCGTTGTATTCCGGAAACAACGTGCCCTGGCCGGCGATGGGGGAGCCGTCGAAGCTGGTGGCGATGAGCTTCCTCAGCCCTAGCGTGTTGAACTTCCCAGCGAAGTACTTGAAGAAGTTGCTCTCGAATGGATCGTCGCAGTTGCAGTAGACGACTTTGCCGCGGAAGGTGTCGGGGTCAGATTCGAGATAGGCCTCGACCTCTTTCTGGATGTCGACGTACTGCGTGTAGAACTCATCCTGCTTGGCACCCCGCGCTTTGACCATGCCCTGATTATTTGCTTTCTTGGCCATCGTAAACCCGTCTTGATTTCAGTCAGTGCGTTTCGCAGTCTGTTGGCTGCGGCCCCGGGGCAAGCTGATTGCTAGCCCCTTGCCCCGTTTGCTTCTACTCCAACTATACCCACCGCTGCCTCTCCGCGAGGTGGTTTTTTTTGCAGGCAACCTGTGTCCCTGTTCATTTTCGGGATGCAGAATCCCATCCAACGTCTCAGGCCCAACCGGCGGGGGGCCCCGGCCTGGCCAGTCAAACTGGGCGCCCCATCCCTGCGCTTTCTTCTAGCGCAAGGGTGGGAAGCAAGGATGCCCGTGCGAGCGAATAGCGAGCGATTGGCCCCACCGCAGGTGGTTGCAGATAATTATCCGCCTCTGATGCACACTGCCAATAGAGCGAAATTGCTGAGCACCTCTGGGGAGCCTCACCTTGCGTACCGTCAGAAACATCACCGTAGCCGTCGAACCCGAGCTCTACCGCCAGACGCGCAGGATTGCCGCCGACTACGACACCACCGTAACCGACATGGTGAGGTTTCTGCTCCTGGTCCTGCCCGAAGCGGTGAAGGCCGCGCGTTACCCCGGTGGCCGGCCCCAATTTGGCTCGGCCGCCGCCCGCGCTGCCCACGCCGCTGCCTCGGCCCCGCCCGCAGCCACGTCCCCGAATCCTCCCATCCCCTCCCCGGAAAAAAGCGAAATTTCGCCCTGTACGCCTGTAGATGCCAGTAAGCCCCATTCCCTTCAGCGACTTGCGAAACAACAACCGGCGTCCGTACAGGATAAGCATTTCAGTATCGCCACCCTTAAAGCAATCATTTCAAAGGCTTTACGAGCCATTCCGTAGGTGGAGATTCTCAACCGGCATGTTTCTGGAGAAGTAAGCGCCCCGCAGGGAAGGAGACCATGGGGCGCTGGGCCTCCCAAACGCGAAAACGCCAGAGACCGGAGCCTCTGGCGTCTTCAAAGCAATGAACTCGCAGGTTACTCGAACCATGCATCGTCCAGCTCAGCTTCGGAATGCGGCTCCGAATCTTCTCGAATCCAGCACCCTCCGGCTCGGCCAGCGGTGAGCGCCGGGGTCGCCCCCGACCCTCGCCCCACAACCGCGCCATCCGATGGGGTCTTCGAGCTTCCTCGAATCTCACACCCCTGGCTGCGCCGCAAACGCGTCTTCGGGTCGCCCCGAATCCTGCATCTACGGCTGGGTCGATGATGACTCCCCGGCTTGACTCGAACTTTGCATCCTCAGGCTAGCCTGCGGATGAATCTTCAAGTCCAATCGGGTCTTGCACATTCCACTCCGGCTCTGGGTGCATTCTCAATGTGATCCCGGCCTTCCACTCGCCGGTTTTGCCGGCCATGAACTGCCAGGTTCAATCAAATTCGCATCGTCCTGCCAGACGGGAACTGCGTTTCCGATCCCCTGCGTGGTCACCAACTAAGGGCGAGAGTAGGCCGGTTCAATCTGTGGAAGCAAGTGCAAAAAGCGGCGAAACCTGTGGATTTCACCAGTCCTGGTGCATTAATCGATCGCGCTCAGGCGCATTCTTCCATCAAGCCTCGAGTCCTCCCCGGCAGGCGTAGCGGATCGAATTACGCGGCGTCGCAAACCGTCTCTTCCAGTTCAGCCCGTGCGGGTCTCATGCCCGTCATCGAATCTTCCTGCGCGGACGCAGCCGGGCAAGCACAGCGCAGGTTTGGCGGCACGGAGATCATGCGCGGAATCTCGGCGGCAGAAGCGGGTCTGCCGAAGAGCCAGCCTTGACCCAGTTCGCATCCAAACTCAATCATCATGCCGGCCTGCTCTTCGCTTTCCACTCCCTCAGCCACGGTCGTCAGTCCCAGACTGTGCGCCAGGGAGACGACTGCGGCGATGATCTTCCGGCCCGCGCGGCCTCCGGTCGCCGCGTGGACAAAGCTCCTGTCTACCTTGAGTTCGTCGAACGGCAAGGCCTGCAGGAGAAACAGGCTGGAGTGGTCCGCGCCGAAGTCGTCCAGAGCCAGGCGGCAACCAAGGGCCTTCAGGTCGCCGGCCACCGCCTGGGCGGAGTCCAGATCCTCGATCAGCGCGCTCTCCGTCAACTCGACGGTCAGCCGCTCCAGCGGAAAACCGCCCCGCCGGGCCACAGCCGCAATCTGGCCAGGCAGCGTCCAGTCCATAAGCTGAAGGGGTGAAAGATTGACCGAAATCCCGAGCGAAGCGGGCATCAAGGGAGCGGCCGCAAAGGTCTTTGCCAGCAGCCTTTGCGTAAGCGCATTGATATACCCGCACTTGAGAACGATGGGGATGAAGGCGTCCGGCGCTATGGCGCCCAGGCGGGCATGGTGCCAGCGCGCGAGGGCTTCAAAACCGGTCAACCGCCCGCTCGCGAGTTCTACGATCGGCTGGAAGAATGGAAAGAACTCATCTTCCCAAAAGGCCCTGCGAACGTCCTGAACGTCGAGGAACATGGCGCAACTCTACGACAAAAATGCGAGCAGCGCCATGAACCGAGGTAATGTTCTCGCGACTTGCAGCCCAGGCTGGGAATTGTGGCGGCTGAGAATTGCTCTCGCAGCCAGCGCGAACGAGGCTTAGATGTCCAGGTTCTTCACGTCCAGGGCATTGTCCTCAATGAACTTGCGGCGAGCCTCCACGTCTTCGCCCATGAGAGTGGTGAAGATGGCCTCGGTTTCGGCGATGTCTTCCAGCTTGACCTGAAGCAGGGTGCGGCGCTCGGGGTCCATGGTGGTCTCCCACAACTGCGAGTCGCTCATCTCGCCCAGCCCCTTGTAACGCTGGACGACATAGTCCTTCTTGCCCTGCTCGACGATGTAGGTGAAGAGTTCGCGGGCGGTCAGCTTCTCGACCGGCTCGCGCAGGAGGCGGGCGGTGCGGCGGGCGGCCTTGGCCTCAGCCTGGGCTTCGGCACCCTCGGCTTCCGCGCCCTCGGCCTCTTCCGGGTTGCTCTCGACGGCTCCCGCTTTGGCGGCGTACTCAACCAGGAACGGCGGCTCCAGGAACTCCCTGATGAGCGAGTACTTGGACATCATCTGCCGGAACTCGGGGCTGGAGGCCAGGGTCCAGTCGATGCGGCGTTCTGCGCCCTGCGCGTCGGTCAATCCGATCGACCAGGTGTGATGCTCCTCGTCCTCCACCGGCTCGCCGACCGCCTTGAACTGGAACTCGCCGGCCAGCTCCGTCAACTGCTCATGGAGCTGGGCCAGCTTGGGCGGAACGTCGCTCTCGGCCTGCGACGCGAAGTCGGCGCGATGCACGAGCTCGGCGCGCGCCAGCAACTCCGTCAATCGCTCGTTGCGGATGCGCTTGTCTACCCTTTCGACGAAGCCCAGGTACTCGTCCAGGATGCCCATGAAGCGGGTCAGATCGGCGCCCTGGATGCGGCTGGCTGCCTCGCCGTGGCGGACGATCATTCCTTCCGAGGCGCGGTTGACCATCACTTTCACAAACTCCCGCTCGTCCTTGATGTACTGCTCGAAGCGGCCCTTCTTGATCTTGAACAGCGGCGGCTGCGCAATGTAGATGTTGTCGCGCTTGATCAACTCCGTCATGTGGCGGAAGAAGAAGGTGAGCAGCAGGGTGCGGATGTGCGAGCCGTCCACGTCTGCGTCGGTCATCAGGATGATCTTGCCGTAGCGGATTTTGGTGGCGTCGAAGTCGTCCTTGCCGATGCCGCAGCCCAGCGCGGTAATCATGGCGCGGATCTCCTCGTGGCCCAGCATCTTGTCGTAGCGAGCCTTTTCCACGTTGAGGATCTTGCCCTTGAGGGGCAGAATGGCCTGGAAGCGCCGGTCGCGGCCTTGCTTGGCG
>JBEKCX010000732.1:0-2598 GCA_050014655.1 Occallatibacter sp.
TCCTCCGTATGGACGCCGGCCGTGTTCTCGTGCGCTTTGAAGAAGTAGTTGCTCAGCGCGCCGCCGCGGAAGCGATCCCAAAACATGCGCGTATCTACCAGCTCCGTGCGAAACGCCCCGACAATCTCGTCCGGCGAGCCGCCGAAGGGGAGATCCCTGTGCCGAAGCAGCGCGGCGGCGCCGTGAAGCATGGATTCGTACGCCTGCCTGGCTGCGGCCTCTATCTCGGCCTTCTCCAGTTTCAATTGCGCTTCGAAGGCCTCGCGCTCGCAGGCGGCCAACTGGAACTCCACCGCCGGAACCACTGCGCCGGCGCACTCTCCCGTGGCGATGTCGCCTATGCTGAACTCGCGCGGGTCGCCCCAATCGCTGTAGAGAGACGGATCGGCATCGTGAGGCGGAACCTCCATCAGGTCCTCCAGCGTGCGCCGGCATTCGGCCTTGCCGATGCGCGCGATGAAAGCCTGGAACGTCTCGCCGCGCTCGCGCTGGCCGACGTAGCGGCCGGTGATGCGGTCCACCACCTCGGGGATTCTCTTCGAAGGGACCGCTCCCACGGCCAGGCCGTAAGACGCAGCGTTCCCGGTCCATTGCCCGCCCAGCACCACCTGGAAATGCGGCACCGCGTAATCGCCCTTTTTCCGGCTCACGCCGTAGAAGCCCAGGTCGGCCACGTGATGCTGGCCGCAGGAATTGAAGCAGCCGCTGATCTTGATCCGCAGGTTCTGCACCGCCTCGTCCAGTTGAAACGCGCGGGTGGCCAGCCGCGTCCGAAGCTCCGCCGCCAGGCCGCGCGACGAGGCGATGCCCAGCTTGCAGGTGTCCGTGCCGGGGCAGGCAGCCACGTCCAGAATCGTGCCGGCCCCGGGGGTCGCCAGCCCGGCGGCCTGTAGCGCGGCGTGCACCTCGGGAAGATCGCCGTCGCTCACCCAACGCAGCACCATGTTCTGTTCCACGGTGGTGCGGATGGTATCTGCGATGAACCTGCGGGCGATCGCGGCCAGCGCGCGCAACTGGTCGGCGGTGATGTCGCCCAGCGGCAGCGTCACCGTCACCGTGCTATAACTGCGCTGCCGTTGCGGGTACACGTTGGTGGCCGCCCAGCGCGTGAATTCGCCGGAAGCCGCGCCCTCGATCTGCAACAGCGAGGGCGGTTTCAGCCGCGGCTCCCCGGCGCGCTCCACATGTTCCAGGTATTCCGTCCAGCGCTTGTCGAAAGGCAGGCTGGCGCGTTCCTCCGCCACCAGCCGCCGGAACTCGTCGATCCCCAGTTTGCTCACCAGGAATTTCAGGCGCGCCGTGTTGCGGTTCTTCTTTTCGCCCAGGCGCGCGAAGACCCGCGCAATGGCCTGCGCCACCGGCAGCAGCTCCTCTTCCGGCAGGAACTCCGTGAACAGCCGGGCCGGTTGCGGCACGGCCCCCAGGCCGCCGCCCACCCACAGCTCGAAGCCCCGCTTGCGCTTCCCGTCGAGATCGCGCTCCACGGCTATGGCGCCGAAATCGTGCATGTGCGCCAGGCCGCAGGCCTCCTCGCAGCAGCCCGAAAAGGAAATCTTGAATTTTCGCCCGAAGGCTTGCGCGTCCGGGTGCCCCAGCAGGAAATAGGCCAGGGCTTTGGCGTACGGCGTCACGTCGAAAATCTGCGTCCGGCAGACCCCGGCCACCGGGCAGGCCGTCACGTTCCGCACCGTGTTCCCGCACGCTTCGCGCGTGGTGATGCCCACCGCGGCCAGCCGCCGCATGATGGAAGGCGTATCTTCTATGTGCACGAAGTGAAGCTGAATATCCTGCCGCGTGGTGACGTGCGCGATTCCGTCGGAGTATTCTTCCGCCAGCTCCGCCAGGGTTTCGAGCTGCCGCGCGGTCAGGCCGCCGAAGGGAATCTTGATGCGCTGCATACCGGGGGCGTCCCATAACGTTTGCGGCCCCTTGGTGGGCTTATCTTCCGGGTAGGCGAGCTGGCGCGTGGCGCGTCCATCGTGACGCTGCCCGTTGTCGTAGCGCTGGCCATAGACGCCGCGGCGCAGGCGCGTCTCGGCAATCAGCGCTTCGTCCAGCTTGCCGCGCTTCCGCAACGCCAGTTCGTTCTCGAAGACGTCGATCTCCTGGGCCAACTCCGGGGGCATGGCCCCCACCAACCGCTCTCTCCACAGACCGTTGCTTGCCTTCATGTCAAATGCCCTCACCAGCGCCGAATTCCGCCGCCGGCCGAATGATGGCGCACTCTTCCAGAGCCCGGATCACGCAGTCCGCGGCTGCTTCGTCGCGCGCCGGCAGCGCCTCCGGGTCGAATTCCAGGAAGCGGTGTTCACCGACGTACTGCTTCGCCCGGTCGCGCTCCTCGGCCATGCCGGCTCCCGCCGAGCAGATGGCGATCGCTCCCGCGCGGTGGAGCACTTCGGCCAACTCCGGCAGGATGCCGCTCTCCACGCGTTCCGCCAGCACCTGCGCCAAACAGCCGCGGTCGAACAGCCTGCGCTCCAGAAGGCTCGCCAGATCGATGCGCGCCGTCAGCCAAATGGTGGCCGGTTGATGGCCCAGGCGGGCGATGCGTTCGGCGGGCGTTACCTTCACTGCTCCGCTATCCACCTGGAGCAG
>JBEKCX010000733.1:0-7855 GCA_050014655.1 Occallatibacter sp.
CCACCACGACCCCGAACTCATGCAGGTCCTCGCCGCCCGCCAGCTCCCCATCGAGGCCTGCGTCACCTCCAACCTCCGCACCGGCTGCTGCCCCTCGCTCGACGACCACCCCCTGCGCGCCTACTTCGACCTCGGCCTCATGGTCACCCTCAACTCCGACGACCCGCCCATGTTCGGCGCCAGCCTGCTCGACGAGTACACCCTCGCCCACACCCACTTCGGCTTCTCCCTCTCGCAGCTCCGCGAGCTCGCCGCCAACTCCGTCGAAGCCAGCTTCCTCCCCCCCGCCCGCAAGCTCGCCCTCCTCTCCCGCATCGAGCAATACCGCTAGAACGGATAGCTGTCGGCAATACTGTCTGCTAGTCTTCTACTGAAGAAAGAGTTAAGGGCGTTCGATTCATGGCAAAGCCAACGGTGAGTGCGGCGACTATCTCGCAAGCGCCACAACGAAAGCGGAAGTCTGTCGTCATCGGCTACAAGACGAGTCGTGGAACCATGTTCCAAGGGAAGATCGAGGCGTTTCTTCAGTCCCCCAGAGCAGCAAAATATGCTAGCAAGGTGCAGCTCATATTCACGTCTCCACCGTTCCCACTGAACCGGAAGAAGGCGTACGGCAATGAACAAGGAGAGGCGTTCAGCACATGGCTCGCGGGCCTCGCGTCCGAATTGAAGAAGCTGCTGACACCCACGGGTTCCATCGTGGTGGAGATGGGCAATGCCTGGGAACCTGGCCGACCGGTCATGTCAGTGCTAGCACTCGAATCCCTTCTTCAGTTTCTCAAGAAGGGTGACCTATGCCTCGCCCAGCAATTCATCTGCTACAACCCAGCGCGATTGCCGAGCCCTGCACAGTGGGTCAACGTCGACCGAATCCGTTTGAAGGATGCATATACACATGTATGGTGGATGTCAGCGACTGATAGGCCATACGCTAACAATCGAAATGTCCTGACACCGTACAGCAAGTCAATGCTCCATTTGTTGGAGACAGGGAAGTACAATGCCGGCAAAAGACCTTCGGAGCACCACATAGGCAAGAAGTCCTTCCTGAAAAGAAATGGGGGTGCGATTCCGGCGAACGTTCTCACGATTACGAACACGGGAACTCGTGACACTTATCAGGCTTATTGTCGAGACCAAGGGCTGAAGCCACACCCGGCCAGGATGCCACTAGCTCTACCTGAATTCTTCATAAAGCTCCTCACGAAAGAGGGCGACATCGTCATGGACCCCTTCGCAGGAAGCAACACAACGGGTGCAGTCGCCCAGAAGTTGAAGCGGAAGTGGATCGCAATAGAAGCAAGGGAGGATTACGTCACAAGCTCCAGATCGAGGTTCATGCGGAGAAAGGTCAACCTAAATGACAACCAACGAGTTGCTAAAAGCTCTGCGAAAAGCAGAAACGGTAGATGAAGCCGAGCGTGCGCTAAACGAATTCCAAGTAACCCACCAGATCCGGTGGGTTCCGGTCGGCAGAGAGAACAATCGTGGAACTATTGAAGTCTCAGCAGATCCCACCAGATCCTGCATCGAGCGTATTACTAACGCAGTGGACGGCGTTCTCGAATTGGAGCACGAACGCCATAACGGTCTGCCAGATTGCAGATCGCCTAAAGAAGCGGCAGTTGCGTGGCTGGGGGTCCCCGACAGCGGATTGAGTGGCATGACTCAATCCGAGCGACGCAAGATAGCGCAAGGCATAACAATTACTTTGGAGAAGGGCGAGGGGAAGGAAAGTCGTGTCCTTACGGTTCGCGATCGCGGAATCGGTCTCACACCGGAAACCATGCCTCTCACGATTCTCAGTCTCAACGAAAGCAACAAGATGTCGAAGCACTATCTGGTAGGTGCATACGGCCAAGGTGGCTCAAGTACCTTTGCATTTAGCCGCTTGTCCCTGATCGTTTCACGCTATGCAGACGCATCGATAGGATTCACGGTCGTCAAGTTTGTGGATCTTCCCGCCGAATTGTTCAAGACTGGGCACTATGTCTACATGGTGATGGATGATCGCTCGATTCCCAAGGCAGACCTCGACATCAACGAATTCACTCGCGGGACTGAATGCCGTCACTTCGGATACGACCTAAATAAATACGGATCACCACTTGGACCAAACAGCCTCTACGGCAGCATGAACACCAATCTGTTCGATCCAGTCATGCCTGTCTGGTTCGATAATCGCGTTCACGATTATCGAAGAGTAATTAAAGGTTCCAGAAATGCACTCAGCGGTGCTGTTGACGATGGGGATGATAGTAGTGGGCCAGAACTGACTCATTCTATCCCGATATTCAGCGTCTCACTCGGCGACTTTGGCCGAATCGGAATCGAATACTGGGTGTTGAAGGCACCCACGAAAGAGCACAAATATCCGAATGCCTCATTCGTAAACCCAGCAAAACCCATAGTCCTCACTCTAAACGGCCAGAACCAAGGGGAGTTTTCCCAGCTTCTCATTCGCAAAGATGCGGAACTGCCGTTCCTGGTCCAGAGACTGATCGCTCACATTGATTGTAACAATCTCAGCCCCACATCGAAGAGGCACTTGTTCGTCTCAAATCGCGAAGGCCAGCGTGACGTCAAAGTGCGCGAAATGATTCAGCAGGAGCTAGTGAAGGCATTTCGATCTGACGATACACTCAAGCGTCTAAACGACGAGGCTCGTCAGCAGGGTATGCGACAGCAAGACGAGACTGCAATGCAATATATGCGCAACGAAGTCGCACGACTTCTGCGTTTGCAAGGAGTCGATTTGGGGAGTTCTGCTGGTGGTGACCCGAATGGTACCGGCGACAATGGGAATCGACCCGCGACGCCACATCCTCCTCGGCCAACACCTCTACCCATCGAATTGCATGAACCTCCGACCTACATACGATTCGTGATCGAGGAAGAGCGGGAGTTCACGTTCTACACTGAGCAGCGGCGATATGTTCGGATTGAAACGGATGCGAACAGTACCTACCACGACGCGAATAGTCCTCACCGTTCAAACATCAATATCATTGTCGGCGGGGATCTTGTTCTGTGCGGTTCGACCGCACTCAAGGATGGTCGTATGCGCGCGATCATCGAGGGATTGAATACCGCCCAAGTCGGGAGTACGGGTTCAATCAGGATTGAGCTAAAGCGCCCTGGACTTCAGGTACTCGTCGATGAACGAGCCTACCGTATTGTCCCTCCACCGGAGACGAAACCAGCCGGTCGACGGGTTTCAATTCCGCCGTTTAGACCGGTCCCGGTTGAAGGTCCGGACGACCAGGCCTGGACTCAGTTGGGTTGGCCAGACAGCATAAACACAATCGCTTCACAGTCACAGATGGAGGATGGATGGCTTGTTGTGTACTATTCCACGGTGTTTCCTAAGTTCGCGGCTCGGCGAACCTCATTCGAGAGTAGGAGCGCCGATCTAGGTGTGTCTTTCACAAAGAGATATGAAATATGGCTTATCGTGCATTCGCTTCTTAAGTATCAGGACGAACAGCTCGCGGCAGCTTCTCGTGCGGGTCAGTTGTCTGAAGGTGAGCGGAGCATGAAACAGGACGAATCTGAGACAGAGGACGCACAGGAACGTGAAGAGCGTTGCCGAATCGCAGTTATGTCGTCGATGTTCGCCGCCCGCGAAGTGCAATTGGATGTACCTCATGCTGTCTCAATAGAGGAGTGAGAATCATTACAAACCGGAGGGCGGTGCGGGCGCCCCAGCTCTCGCCTCTGGTCCCTGGCCTCTGCCCGACCCACCCCCTCCCGCGCCCCGCGCAAACCGCCCGCCCCACCCCACCCCCTCTCCGCCGTCGCCGGGTGCCCCATTCATCGCGCATGTTGCGATGAGTGGGAAGAACTGCCTAAATCCTTGAGCCAAGCCATCAAATCGGAAGGGCCCGCATTCATGCGGGCCAAAATAAGCCGCGTCCGCAGGACGCTACCACTCTGCCGAAGGCCGGAATGGAGCGCGCAGCGCGGAATGACCAAATTTGCCGCCAGCCCACCTTCCCCACCCCACGCCTCAGAACTCGACCCTGCCCTGAAACGCGATCATGCGCGGCGAGCTGTCGCCCCCGAGGCCGACGCCGAGCAACCCCGTCGGCGGCGAAATCGTGCTGGTCAGCGCGCCAAAGCCGGTCTGCGTTGCCGGTTCGCCCGGCGTGCCCGCCTGGTTGCTGGGCAGCGTGAAGTTGGGATGGTTGAAGACGTTGAACAACTGCGTGTCGAAGCGGAAGGTGACGTGTTCGGTGATCGGAATCTTCTTTGTCAGGTAAATCTCGGAGTAGGTGAAATGCGGCCCGCGATAGTTGTTGCGGCCGGAGTTGCCGAACTGGCAGTTGACGGGCGAATCTCCTCCGGCACACGCGCCGGTGCTGGGATCGACCACCGACGCAAACGCATCCGGGTTGAGCCATTGCAGGCTGCCGGTCTGGGTGACGCCTGAAACAGCGCTCTTGCGATACACCGGCACTCCGGGAACCCGGTTTGCATACTGTGGCCCGCTGCCCTGGAAGATGCCGTGATTGTTCGCCGTGTACGGCGCGCTCAGCACGCTGAACGGCAATCCACTGTGCAGGAACGCCGTCTCCGATACCTGCCATCCGCCGAGCGTCTGCCTCAGGAATGCGTGGTTGGAGCGAAACGGAATCTCATAGATTCCGAAGGCAGACAGGTTGTGGCGAACGTCGTAGTCGCAGTTGCCGTACTCCTTGCGCAGATCGCCCGGCAGCGGAGAGAGGATGCCCAGGCTCGAATACGCAAGCAGCCCGCCGTTCGATACCTCGTCGAGGCAATGGCTGTAGGTATAGTTTCCGCGCAGCGTCAGGCTGCCGAATTGTTTCGTCACACTGGTCTGCAGGCCGGAGTAGTGACTGCCCGCGTCCGTGCGGAATTCGTTCACGCTGCCGAAGCGCTGGTCCAGCGGCTGATTGTAGGCAAAGGGCGCGAAGCATCCGTTGCACACCGTCTGATAGCCATTCAACTGCACCTGATAGGGCTCATGCACGGAACGCGTGCCGACGTAATCCACGCGCAGCCCGCCACGCGGACCCAGTTCGCGCTCGATGCCCAGGCTCCATTGCAGAAAATATGGCGTCTTCAAAGTGCCGCTGGGAAAGGTGTTGCTGTTGACCGCCAGCGGACACGTGGGAGCGCCGGCAGCCAGACCGGCACATGGAACGCCGCCCGACGCAAAAACACTCTGGAAGGATTGGTTGGCCTTTACGGTCGCGTCTACCGCGCTGTTTGCAACTCCCGGCGCAATCCCTACGCCGCCCACCTGTCCGTTGATCCCGCCAACAAAAACCGGAGCATACGGAGGATTGGTCGCGCCCGTGTCGGCTACCTGCGCCGGAATGATGTCGTTGAAGACGCCGCCGCCCGCATGAATCGCCATTTTGTTCGACAGCTTGTACGCCACCGACGCGCGCGGCTGCCAGCTGAAGAGCGGCGTACCTGGGAAGAGCCTTCGCACATTGGTCTGGATCGCCTGATCCAAAGGCTGGGTAATATCGTGGGTCATGTCGAGGAACGATCCCGAAGGCCGTGCGATCAGGCCGTGCTGGTTGACCGGGTCCGTGTTCCAGGTCACGCGCAGCCCGGCGATCAGGGTCCATCGGGAGCTGGCTTTGTAGGTGTCCATCGCGTACAGGTCAAGGTTGCCCAGAGCGATGCTCTCTTTCTGCGTGACCGGAAAAGTTGCCGTCGCGGTGGACGCAGCGCCGTAAGTGAACTGCGCAAGATCGTTGTAGACCACGGTGGGCACCACGCCTTCCCCCAGGTCGTAGTCGCTTACATCCAGCCTGCGCGAGTTCTCGCCGAATTTGAAGCTATGGCGTCCGAGCGTCCAGATCAGGTTGTCATTGATCTGCCATTGCGTGATTTTGCGGCCCTGGGTATAGGTCTGGTCGTTGCCGCCAATCGTGCTGAACGGTGCGTTGGAACTGCCTCCGGCCAGCACGATCGGAAAGGCCTGTAGCACCTGCGGGTAGTTATTGGGCAGAAAGAGGCTCGAATACCAACTTGCGCCGGGGTTGATCTGATTGATCAGATTCGGCGTGAACAGGTGCGTGTAGCCGACGACAAGCGTCCGCTGTGGCTGCGGAGAATACGAGTTGAAGATGGGATTGATCGCGTCGGTGTAAGCGGCCTGTAGGCCCGTGTCCTGCTGGAATCGGTACCAAATACTGTTGTTCGCGTCGATGGTGTGGTCGATCTTGACGACGATGAGGTTTTCGCTGTCGCTGTTGTTCATCGACTGTGTGCGTATGTTCGCACAACCGGAGCCGTTGAACAGGTTCGTCGAGCTCTGGGTTCCGGACAGCAACACGCCATTCGCATCCAGCGGACAGGAGAGAACGGGCGTTGGCGTGCCTGCCGTATTGTTGTAAAGCGCGAACATCTTCTGGTAGAACGCTTCCTCCTGCGGCTGTGCGGGCAGCACGGTTCCGTTGATCGGATCGGTCCCGCCCTGCGGCAACTGCTGCAAAACATATTGCTGATAAGCGGGCGACGGCACCGTCGTTCGCGCAACCAGAGGAAGCGCGATGCGGATTCCTTCGTAATGCGCGAAGAAGAAGAGCCTGTCCTTGCGGATCGGCCCGCCGACGCTTATGCCGAACTCGTTCACCGTCGAGCGGGGCTTCTTCGCTGTGTTTCCCGGCGTGTCATTGGCATGAAGAAAGTAGTCCGTGGCGTTGAACAGCGAGCCGTTCCATATCTCGTACACATCTCCGTGAAACTGGTTCGTCCCCGACTTGGTGAAGTAGTTGACCTGCGACGCCCCGTAGCGTCCCTGATCGACCGCGTAGGAGTTGGTGTTCACGGTCGCCTCCTGCAGGGCGTCCAACCCGATGACGAGATTCGTGGAAAGCCCGATATTCAGCCCGAGAAACGGATCGTTCGCGTCGTAGCCATCAAGAATATAGCCGTTAGAGGTCGCAGGCAGCCCGTTGAACTCAACATTGCCATAGCCGCCTGCGGCCTTGGCGTCGTTCGACGATCCGGCGGTATTCATCAGCGCACCCGGCGCAAACTGCGTGATGTAGGTCAGGTCCTGACCTGGATTGGGCAAGCCCTTGATGGTCTTCTCTTCGAGCGTGGTGGATGTATTCGCATTTTCAAGACTCATCAGCCCCGATTGCGCGCTGACTTCGATGATCTGCGACGTGGCTGCGGGTGACAGCGTGAAATTGACAGCGTCGGTCTGGCCCACCGAAACACTGACCGGTTGCGACTCTCCGGGGCCGAATCCCGCCGCGCTGACCTCAATACGGTAGATTCCAGGATTCACCTGGCTGAACAGAAAGCGCCCGTCCCCGTTGCTTTGGACGACACGGACCGCGCCGGTATTTACCTCGGTTGCCTTGACTTGCGCATCGGCAATCACGGCGCCGCTCTTGTCCGCAACGCTCCCCGCAACAGCGCTGCTGGTGCCGCTCTGCGCACGCAGCGGCAACGCCCGCGTCCCGGCCATCACCACAAACAGGGCTACGGCTATCCATGCGATTTGAATGAGGAGACGCAATTAGGTATACCTAACAAGTAGGCTTACCTAATTATAGCGAAATGTCAACTCCTCGCCGCGCCCGCGCAAACCACCCACTCCACCCCCACGAACGTCCCTGCGCTACTCCGCGGCCTTGGGCGCGAAGTAGCCTGTATGCGCCCGCACATGGTATCGCGGGTCGTTGGCGTGCAGATAGATCGTGCGGAAGGCCCCATCCAGCTTGAAGTTCGCCGGCCGGTACTCCAGCAGGTACTGGCTGCGCAGCTCCTCCTCGATGCTGATGAAGCCCAGCGCCACGTCCTCGCTCTTGATCGGGTAGAAGGCCTGTCCGCCGGTTGCCTCGGCGATATCGCGCAGCAC
>JBEKCX010000734.1:0-2804 GCA_050014655.1 Occallatibacter sp.
GGCCGCCTGCCCAGCCGGGCTGAGGTGGATTCCGTGTTGCCGAAGGTGGGTTACAGGCACGTTGCTTTAGACGCGGAGAGCCAGACGGTGCGCTTCGACTGCGCGGGAGTGGAGCTGGACCCGGGCGGAATTGGCAAGGGCTACGCCGTGGACTGCATGGTGGAGGTGCTGCGGCGACGAGGATTTCGGACTGCTTTTGCGGCGGCGTCAGACAGCACGATGGTTGGGATGGGCGCGCCCCCGGAGGAGCCGAGGGGCTGGCGAGTGGGGATCAAGGACCCGCGCAACCGGCGGCGCACATTGGACGAGGTCTTCCTGAAGGACGCGTCGCTCTCCACCTCCGGCAGCACGGAGAAGTTCTTCCGCGCGGAGGGGCGCGTCTACAGCCACATCATGGACCCACGGACGGGGTTCCCGGCGGAGGCGAGCGGATCGGTCGCGGTGGTTGCGCCGCGCGCCATCGATAGCGAGGCGTGGGCCAAGCCGTACTTCATCCTCGGACGCGAGTGGACGGAGCAGCATAAGCCGAAGCAGTTTCGCGTGTGCTTCTGCAATGGGGGAGTGGAAGAGAAGTGCGTGTGGCTGGGTTGATTGCGAAGCGCTTCCAGGTAGTGGATCAATTTGAAGTGAAACATTGAAGTTTCCGATAACCGGATTTCACGGGCAACTCGAGGATTACTTCTGGAGCGTTTTGGGCAATCCACGAGTGGTAACTGACGAGCAACCCGGCAAGTGTCACCCGACGTGAGTTAGATCACACTGGCCGGTCAACCGGCCGCAACAACATATGGTGTCAATGTACTTCCAATTTCTTCTGTACTAAACTGCCTCCACCATGCGGAACTCAGTATTCGGGATTCTGTTCTTCGCCGTCCTGCTGATTTTCGGCGTTCACACGGTCACCGCCCAGGATGCGGCCGCCAGGTTGCAGGAAGCCCGGCACTTCCTTACCGGCGAACACAAAGACACGGACGCTGCGAAGAACCTGTTGCTCGACCTCGTGCAGACCACCGACGGAAAACAGGACCCTGTCTCCCTGTGCTGGGCCTACATCTATCTGGGCTACATTGAGGACCGCGCCGGAAACCGTGAAGCTGCTATCGGCTGGTATGAAAAGGCCGCCAAAGTGGACATCGTCTATCCGAATGTTTCGGCCCTGGCCGCATCCGGCATCAAACAGCCGCTCCTGTGGATCCGCAATCTCGACTCCGATACCGCACTCGCTGAGCAGCAAGCTGCCGAAGCGCGCAAGCCAGTTGCGCAACCCGATCGCAACGGAAAGGCATATATCGCCAGGGACCCGCCGGAGCTTGCACTCGCGACCAACCTTTCAGCCAAAGAACGGCGCGATAACTTCGAAGCGCTCTGGAGCATCATTGATGTCTCCTACGCCGACTTCCAATTAAAGTCCATCGACTGGCAGCAGATCGGGCAGCGCTACACCGCTCGGCTCGATTCCGTCAGCAACGACGATGACTTCTATCTGATGATGTTTCAGCTTGTGAATGAACTGAAAGACACCCATTCATGGCTCAACAACTACCGTCCCCCCGCTCTGTACACGGTGCGTGACATGCCGACTGACATCTTTCAAGATCGTCCGTTCGTCATCGCGGGCGACAAGATCGGATGGGAAGTGCTGGCCGTCGATGGCATGACAATTCCCGAAAGGATCGAGTCGCTCCGGCCCTTCCTGAAAGCCCGCTCATCGGAACGTGCCTTCCGTCGCGAAGCGGCGTATCTCCTTCTGGCAGGCGAAGCGTCGCAGCCCGTGAGCGTCACGCTGCGCTCGCCGCAGGGACAGACCGAAACGCTGACACTCAAACGCGGAGGGCGGCAGATTCCCGCGCCATCTCCGCAAAGCTCGATCATGCTGACGAAGCAGCAATTCGTCGATTTTGGGCGTTATCCTACGGGGATCGGATACATTCACATCCACTCGTTCGAGGGACGCGAAGAGATCACCGAGGAATTCGATCGCGCTTTAGATTCGCTGCGCGATACCAGCGGTCTCATCCTCGACATCCGCGACAACCCGGGAGGTTTCAATCACGACGACATCGTCGGACGCTTTCTGCACAAAAACACATTTGTGGGCTACAGCTACATCAAGAACGGTACGAAGCACAATGACCTCGAAAGAAGGAAAAACTCGATTGAGCCCAGAGGGTTGGAATACAAACAGCCTGTCGCATTGCTTATAAGCGACAGGACCGGAAGCGCAGCCGACTTGTTCACTCGCGGGATGCGTGCGGCGCCGCGGGTGACGACCGTCGGCACGACGACCCACGGCAATCTTTCCGGCGTGGAACTTTACGCCGTGCTGCCTTGCGGACTCGTCGCGCGAATCTCGAACGGCTATCTCAGCGACACCAAAGACCGCTCCATCGAAGTCAACGGCAGTGTTCCCGATATCACCGTCGAGACCAGCATTCAGGACTACCTTAATGGTCACGATCCGGTCCTGGAGCGTGCCAGCGAGGTTTTGCTGACGAGCGTTCAGCGGGGCGCGAATAGCGGACATTGACCATTCCCGGCGCTCTGTAACTTCTCGGGTTTGCGCATGTGGTGTGCTGCCTTACTTCCTGCCAAACGCGCTCTGGGGGCCTTGATTTAGCGATTATAGGTAACTTCGTTCGTCACGGAGCTCAGACTGACCCACCTCTCGCACTTCCCACGGACGGCCTGCGGATGAAATACTTGATTCATGCCTACAGTCACGCGCAAGCCCTTGATCGCAGCCAATTGGAAGATGTACAAGACGCCCGACGAGGCCGTTGCCTTCGTTCGCGCCTTCATTCCCC
>JBEKCX010000735.1:0-2830 GCA_050014655.1 Occallatibacter sp.
GACAACGACATCGACGTCAACTGCGTCCGCGAGAAGCGCCTCACCAACATGCGCGCCAGCACCGCCGACGAAGCCACCCGCCTCGTCCCCTTCCGCAGCCTCACCCTCGAGCAGTCCATCGAATTCATCGCCGAGGACGAGCTAGTCGAGGTCACGCCCAAGTCCCTCCGCCTGCGCAAGCAGGTCCTCCAGGCCAACCGCCGCTCCCGCAAAGGCCAGCCCGCCGATACCACCGCCTAGCACAGCGCGTATCTCTGCATGAACTACGCGCTACGGCAGCGTCCCCGGCTGCCAATGACAGACGTTCACATCCATGTGGACGAGAGGGATTCAGTGTGGTGTACTTGAATCGCGTACACAGGTAGGACGCAAAGTGAAGAGAGAGACTACGCTTAAGATTGTCTTCGACGCAAAAGCGACAGCGCGACATCCCGCCGAAAGGCCTGATCCGTCAGAATCCGACCTTCTCAAGGAGATTCTCGACCTCGGGGTGGTGCTTGGAGACTCTAGACAGTTGATAGCTCGCCTGCCACACCAGAGTGTGGATCTTTTTTTCACCAGCCCACCGTACGCAGATGCGCGGGCATACAGTCGTATCCATCCAGATCGTTATGTCGAATGGTTTCTGCCCGTTGCACGCGCAATGTATAGCGCAGCCAAACCCACCGGCAGTCTAATCCTCAACATCAAAAACCGTGTGGCAAACCGGGGCCCATTGCGCGGGCAACGCCATCCATATGTATATCAATTGGTGTTGGCTCTTCAGCACATGGGCTGGCGGTGGGTTGAGACATACATATGGGCCAAACCGAACGCCGTTCCCGGAAGGTTCGGACCGAGAACGAAGGACAGCTTCGAATACGTCTATCATTTCGCGCGGACGAACAAACCATATTTTGACCTGAACGCGGTGAGAGTCGCATATAGAGCCGACTTTGCCGAAATCGAGCGGCGTAGTCGCGATACGAACGGACGACGCAACACGGGAGCGGGGTTTGGGCGTGATCGAACTAAGACCTATTTGCTTGGCGGGGCCGACCCTGGAAACGTCGTCACCGTGCCCCAGACATACAATCAGCACTATGGCGTGAACCATACGGCGGCAATGCCCGAGGGGCTGGCGAAGTTCTTTATCAGTGCTGCGAGTCCGGAAGATGGCGTCGTTCTCGACCCCTTTGCAGGATCAGCCACGACGGTCGTCGTTGCGCGGCGGCTCGGACGAAAGGCTGGGGGCATCGACATACACGAAGAATTCGTGATCGAAGGGCGGCGACGTATTGCGGAAAATATCGCACTCGACACGCCGGGCACACTCTTTGAAGCAGCCGCTGGGTAACTTATGCCTACCGCTAATCAAACAATCGAGCGCATAGTTGAAGCATCGGACTTGAATCAACGAGTTGCACAGATTCGACTGGTTCCACAAAATCACGGCACCGGCGAGCACATGCGCATATTTGCCGAAGTTGCGCGTGTCTTGTATTTGCCTTACTTGGCTCCCGATTTTGCGTATATCCATGAAGCGCCGTTCTACGAACAAAGATACTTCATTGAGGTGTACAACGCTGCCCATCAAGCCACGGACGGATTCAAAGCTGTTTCAGAGGACGACCTCACCAAGACACTCCAGACCGATCCGAGAACGCTGCTGGTCTTCCGCACCATTCTCGGTTTGACGCGAGAAGAATTCGCGCACTCCACAACTCTCGCAGGCAAGTCGGTTGGGTTGCCATCACTTACGTCGGCAAAGGTCGATTCGATGGAGAGGCATGGAACTGCAACCGATGAAAAGCACGCGAGAGTTGCGGCTAGAACTCTCAGCCTCGTCATGGATGGATCTCTGTTTGGCGAACCTCCCACAGGACTGGTAAGCAAACAGGCCAAGCCGGACACCGAGCGAGGTTGGGTGAGCGTTCGACAATATGCGGTGGAGCGAGTTCCGTTGGCCATATATCTCCATCAGAGACACTACGGGGGAGCATTCAGACAGGTCCTCGATGCGACCTCGACACTGCGCGGAGACCTGATTGAGGACGCAGTGGAGGCCTTGTTCAAAGAACACCGCATTCCATTCATTCGTACTGGAAGTAATAACCAGGCTGAGATTGCCACCCGGTTTGAGGTTCGTGTGACGCCTGCACCTGATTTCGTCGTGTTCGATACAACAGGATCGCTGAAGGCCATCTTGGAGTGCAAAGGCACGAACAATGGGGGAACAGCAAGGGACAAGGCATTGAGGTTCGAGCGCTTACGCGACGAATCGATTCGGCTTGGCGGGATACCTCTGATAGCAGTGCTCGGTGGGATGGGCTGGACTAGGGTCAACGACGCTCTGGGGCCCGTAGTTCGGGATACCGAAGGTAGGGTTTTTACCCTGTCAACACTGCTCACCATGTTGGAAGTCGCACCGTTTCCATCTCTGATTGATACAGCAGCGATGGACTAAGGTGCCAGGTGCCCCATTCATCGCGCACTTTGCGATGAGTGGGCCTTCGCGCGATGCGCGAATCCCGCCCGTAAGCCCTGCCGCACCAACAATTCGCGCCCGCCGTGCCTCGCTCGATTTACAATCACTGCGGCTGCCAAACTCCGCCCAGCCGGAAAGCTGACCCCTCATGCCCGACTTCCTCACTCTGATCCTCATCGCCGTCGCTATCGTCCTGCTCTACATCCTCAACTCCATCAAGATCCTCAAGGAGTACGAACGAGGCGTCATCTTCACCCTCGGCCGCGTCCGTCACGATCCCTTCGGCCCCGGCATCATCCTGGTCTTCCGCCCCATCCAGCAGATCGTCCGCATCTCCCTGCGCCAGGAGGCGATGGAGGTCCC
>JBEKCX010000736.1:0-2593 GCA_050014655.1 Occallatibacter sp.
AATCCCGCCCAACTGCGGCGGCGGCTGAAATGACAGGCTTGAGGGCATTTTGGCCCGGATGCGGCTGGTGCGAAGCCTGGTCGGGCGGATTTTTTTGAGGATTTCGCGGGGGATCATTGGAGGAATGGAGAATAGGGAGCGGGGAATAGTGAATTCCCCAGGGCGAAAAACTGCGCTTGCGCGGGCGAAAAGGCGCGGTAAATTGCGGGCATGAGTGCGAAGGAAATTCTCGAAGCAGCGAAGGCTCTTCCACAAGAAGAGAGGATCAAACTTGCGCAAGAGTTTTGGGAAATCGTCGCCGAAGAGGGATATGACCCCGAACTGACTTCGGAACAGCTCGCCGAGCTAGAACGCCGTGCCGCCGAAGCCCGCGCACATCCCGAACGAGGCACGCCTTGGGAAACAGTCCGGGCCGAACTGTATTCACGATACAACGTGAAACAATGAGCTTCGGCCTTCTCATCGAGGCCGATGTCCGTGAAGAAATGCGCAAGGCGGGCGACTGGTATGAAGAGCGCGAAGCCGGAGTTGGCGGACGATTGGCTGTTGTCCTTGACGAGTATCTGCGACAAATCATTTGCGATCCGTTTCGCTATCCCAAAGCCGCGCCAAGCACGCGCAAAGCAAAAATAATCGGCTGGCCTTGCTCTATTTACTTCACGGTTTTGGAGGAGCGGCATCTTGTGAAAATAATCGCCGTCTGGCAGGGAAACCAAGACCCGGCCAAGCTGCGCCGACGGCTGAAATGACAGGCCTGAGGGCATTTCGGCCCCGATGCGGCTGGTGCGAAGCCTGGTCGGGCGGAAGTTTTTAAGGATTTCGCGGGGGATCATGGGGGAAATTGAGAATGGTGAATTCTGAATTGCGCCGATGAAAAACTCCGCTTGCGCGGGCAAAAAGGCGCGGTAAATTGCCGGGATGAGTGCGACGGAAATTTTAGAGCAAATCCGGCGATTGCCGGAAAAGGAACGGCGTGAAGTTACCGGCCAGATTCTGGAAGAATTCGGACACTTTGATGACGAATTGTCACCGGAGCAAATGGCTGAACTTGACCGCCGCGCCGAAGACGCCTTGAACAATCCCGGACGCGGCACGCCGATTGAGGAAGTCTCCGCAGAAATCAGAAAACGCTTTCTCGCCGCGAAATGACTTTCAAGGTCATCGCCGAAGCGGCAGCCAAACGGGACTGGAATGAGGCTGTTGAGTGGTATGAAGAACGCGAATCCGGTGTTGGGCTGCAACTGGACGACGCGATTCGCAAGTTTCTGCAAACTCTTTCCCGAAAGCCGGAGCGGTTTCGCTTTGCCAGTCGCCTGAGCCGCAAAGCGAAGGTTCCTGGCCCGTGGCCTTACTCGATTTATTTCGTCATTAACATGGAATTTCGCGAGGTCAAAGTGTTGGCTATCTGGCACGGTGCGCGAAATCCCGCCCAACTGCGCCGGCGGTTGAAATGACAAGCTTGAGAGCATTTCGGCCCCGATGCGGCTCGTGCGAAGCCTGGTCTGCTTGGTTCGGTTGGAAATCTCGCTGGCAATCATGGCAATGCCTGCTGCAATGGTTACGGTAGGAGTGACTGAAAAGAGCGGAACGGCACAAGAAAATCCTCAAAGTCCTTTATGAACTGATCCTCTGATCCCCATCCGTCTATCATTCCATCAAGGCTCTGATCCAATTTGGCTGCCCCTTGTAAGAATTGGCTCGGAATCACACCGGCTGAAATCCAACGGAATATCACTTCCACGATCTGTATTCTGCTGAAGTGTTTAGCACGATAGGCAGTACTTAATCGCGCGAGCAGAAGGCTCCAAGTTACATTTTGGTCAGCTTCACCGGGTACTGATTGAAGTAGTTTGTTTTTGCTAATCTCACCATCCGTTGAAAGACTTAGCAACCAGTTTGGGACTGGTGGGTTGGTTTCAATGATCATCTTGTATGCCCAACTTTCAATCTCATCCTCACGACAAAGACCAGCCTCGAGGGAGAGCCGGAAGTACTCCGCATAATCCTTTGTGGTCGGTTTTAGCATGCGTTGCGATTCTAAAATCACGGCACGGGCAGTTCGTTGAAGATTTTGGTGATGATGGTTTCGCTGGTTTTTTCCTCGGCCTCGGCTTCGTAGGTGACGGTCACGCGGTGGCGCAAGACGTCCATGCCGACGCTCTTGACGTCCTGGGGGGTGACGTAGCCGCGCCCGCGCAAAAAGGCGTAGGCTTTGGCCGAGAGGGTCAAGGCGATGGTGGCGCGCGGGGAGGCGCCGAGTTGGATCAGGCCTTGCAAACCCTCGATTTTGTAGACGGCGGGATCGCGGGTGCAGCAGACCAGGTCCACGATGTAATCCTTCACCTTGTCATCAATATAGATGTCGTTGATGACCTGGCGGGCCTCCAGGATTTGCCGGGCGGTGACGACGGGGTTGGCGGTGGGGGCGGCGTTGGTGATGGCCATCAGGTCCAGGATCTGCCGCTCCTCCTCGCGCGAGGGATAGACGATTTTGAGCTTCAACATGAACCGGTCCACCTGGGCCTCCGGGAGGGGATAGGTGCCTTCCTGTTCGATGGGGTTTTGGGTGGCGAGCACCAGGAACGGCTCCTCG
>JBEKCX010000737.1:0-3558 GCA_050014655.1 Occallatibacter sp.
GTGCATGTGCCCGAGGAGTCGGAATCGTAGGTGTACGTACTCGTTCCGGCAACGCCTGACCCGGCGCTCCACTCGGGAATCGTCTGCGAGAGCTTTCTGCCCAGGCCGTCATATGTCATGCTGCGTGTCTGCACGCCCGTCGAACCCGGCTGCGCATTTTGCTGGACGGTGATGAGGCGACCGCCATCGTAGGTGTACTTTGTCAGGTACCCCGTGTATGAGCTCGTCTGGCCACACGATCCGCCCGCAGGCTTGGTGGACGTGATGACCTCGCAAACCGACGTCAGCCAGCCCGCTCCGTTGTACTCCAGGTTCCGCTTCTTAAGATACTCGCCGCTGGGCGCTGGCCCGATCGCGACAAGCACGTCATTTCCTGAGTAGGTGTATTGCGTGGTTCCACTTCCGCCGTCAGCCACCAATGCTGTGCGGTTCAACGCATCGTAAGTCGTTGTTAAGCCAGGTTCTGCTGGCACAGGCGAATAGCCCGCAGAACCTAGCGCGGCGGTGTACGGCAAGGTTTGGGACGCTGCGCGGCCTCGCGAATCGTAGGCGCTGGCAACCGAATCGTAGGTTGAAGAGTTGGGGCCTTGTTGAGTTTGCTGGAGAATCGCGCGGCCCAAACCGTCGTATGTCGTGACAGATGTGCTGGTTGACGCGCCTCCATTGAAGCTTATGACCACAGACGATGAGTTCGAAGACGGAGACGGATATGTGTAGCTTGTCACGGCTCCACTGGCATTGTCAGTGACAGACACGGGACGCCAGTAGAAATCGCTCCCGTAGTTGTTGGTCGTTGTGTTGTTATTTACATCCACGCTGGTAAGCTTGACGCCACCAACACAATTCCACGTGGCCGAGGTCGTCAGTGAGGTGACGACGCTGCCGCCTGTCTGGCTGCTTACCGACGTGGGGAATGAGTTCCCACAACCCCCGTAGGTATTTGTTGTCTGACCTCCATTGACATCGGTCGCAGTTTGAACGTTACCCGTGTCGAAGTAGGTATAAGACGCTGTCTGGTACGTGTTCCCTGAGACCCACTTCTTGACGGAGCTGAGGTTTCCCAGGTTAAATCCGCTTTGGTGCTGGGGGGTACCGCTTGTTGCAACGACAGACGTGCTATACCCGTACTGGGTATCGGAGAGAGTATTCGACTGAGCGTCGGTAACGGTCACCTCCGAGGGCGAGTCGGCTCCGTAGTTCGTAGTGTAGGTCGTGGTCGTCGTCTGCAGCAGGCTTCCGGCGTTGGCTCCGGAGGCGTAGTCGTAAACGGCATGGGACGTGTTATTCCCGTAGGCGTCGTACGTGTCGAGGTAGCCGGAGGATATCCCTGAGCCGTTCGGCCACTGAGTCGTTCCCTGTACACGGGTAAGCCCGCTTACTGCCACTCCGGTATCTCCGACTGAAGAAGAACAGTAGACACTAGCAAGACCATTAGTCGGTTCATAGCAAGTAAGGATAGTTTCAAGCAGGGTCCCCGAGGATGCTGAACCGGCATACGACTGCCGCTCAATCTCATAAAAACTAGGACCAACGGAGCCTGCGATTACCAAGGCATTTGTCAGGAACGTGCTTACCGTCTGATCCTGCACGCCGTTATAACTTGGCGCCGTGACCGTTGTCGTCCATTGAGAGCTTGAATTGAGACTGCGCGTGTAAGTCCAGGTCCCGTCGGGCGTGGTGCGCTGCAACCCGGCCGCACTGCCGTCCGCGCAGACAATGCCGTTGTTTCCTCCTGTGTAAGCATAGGAGATCGTCCCTCCGGTAGGCAGGCGCACCGATGCCGGACGCCCGGTAACATAGCCGGAGTAACCTGGTGTTGGCTCGTATTCGAATTGATAGTAGGTGCCGTCCGGAAGGGTAATTGTGTTCACCAAGCCAACGCCGTTGGCGGAGTATTCATTGATGCCGGGGCAGCCGAAATTGGTCTTGATGTTGTAGGTTGTATAGCTCACCGCGTAGGTTGAGTTCCCTGACGGATTTGGGTAGGAGAGCGTAACGCCCGATCCGGACGCTACCATGGAGAGAGCCGTCTGCCCAAGAGTGTCCGTATAGACTCCGTTGCTTTGCGATATCTGGTTTCCATTGGCATCTTCGGAGACTATGCCGGAGCTGACTCCCGGATATATTGTCATTCCCGATTTCGTGACAATGTATATCGTCATGTATCCCGGATCCACGGTGAACCACGCGGTAAGGCCCGACCCATCCATGATGGCGGACGCCTTCGTGTTTCCCGGCGGATTCCCCCCTGCCGGAGGGCATGACGTGCCGCCAGTGGAATTGATGTAGGAGCCGCCTGCTGTCGGAAAATAATGCGGGGTGCCGCTTGCGTCCGTGTAGACAACATTGCTGAAGGTCCACGACTGCCAACTACCCTGACCGTACTGGCCGCATCTGCCCGACGAAGTGGACATCGAGTAGCTGGTCGTCCCGCCATACGCTGGCGATAAACCCTGCCATCCCCAGTTTGTATTGGTGGCCGGCAGCCAACTATGGGAGCCACTGGAGGGGGTTGGGTAATAGACCGAGCTGTCGTAGGTCAGATTGTAGACAAAGTTCTGGCCCCGGCCAGGCTTGTTACGAATCGGAATTGTCCAGCTGGCATTCAGGTTCCCGAGATTGACGGCATCGGGCCCTCCGACGAAGCTGCCGAAGGGGTACGTCCCAACCGCTACCTGCGGCATTGCAGGGACGCAGAGGAGAATCAGGCTGGTGGCAACAGCGAGTACGCGGGCGTTCTTCATGTGCAATCTCCACATCTTGCATGAGGCTATTGGTTGATCGGGGCGACAGTGGCTACGAGGCGGACTCCACCTGCAACTTCAGAGCGAGCGTGGAGTTCACATACTTCTCAACCGTGAAGGGGGTCCACACTCCATTCACCTGTTTGTAGTCGCTGAATCGGATTTCGACTGGAATGTCGACCAGCGCGTTATTGTCCGGATGAACATTGAAGTCGAAGACGACCGGCCTGGAGGTCTGTGGATCGAGGAAGATGTCTACCTGCGAAAGATGGGTGAACAGGGCGAATTCCGGCCCGGTTCCGGGAGGGACTGAGGTCACGGTGAAGTGCGCCAGCGTCGCGCCATCTTTCTCCTCATTGCCGACGAACTGGATATTTAGATTGCCGGCTGAAACGATCTGAGACAGCGCCATCACCGGGCAAAACCAAGCGGCCGGCGCATAGAGATTATGTGGAACGATTGCGTGCGAAACACTGTTGCCGTCTGACCAAGTTCCGCTTGGGGTTCCGTTTGCAACCTGTCTGGTCTCTGTGCGAGAGGCGCTTGAGAGCGAGAGGCTTAACCGGCTGGATCCACCGTAGGCGCAGTTCCCCGTGAACGATCCCGTGTCGTCGGTCGCCCCTGCGATAAACTCAGCGGTTCCCGTCAGTGTGACCTGCTGAATATTCGCGCCACCCAGTGCTACCAGCGAGCCTGCGAGAAGAGAACCCGGAGTGGCAGGCTGCTGCCCCAATAGGCATTGGGCAGAAGCGAATACCAGGGCGGCGAAGATGGACATTTTGGGTCCGCGGTTCATCATTCCTCCTCTGATCCT
>JBEKCX010000738.1:0-5892 GCA_050014655.1 Occallatibacter sp.
GTGCTGGCATCCCGAATAGGAAAAGTAGGGCTTCCAGTGATCGTGGACCACCCACTGCCGACACGCTCCGATGATGCCCAAGGCATCCATCGCCTCGGTGCCGCGTTTGGGATGCACTCCGTAGAACGTCAATTGGGCGGTCGAGGCCACATGCAGCCAGTGCAACGTCCCCGCCACCCGCAGGCCGCTCTCGTCCAGATGGACCACCGGCGCTTGCGGCACTTGTTGGCCCAGCGCCCGGGCGAAGGGTTCCAACTGCGCAAACACGCGCTCGTTGGCCGCCACCAACGTCCCTGCGCTCAAGGGCTGCCCGAAGAGATCCTCGCACAGTTGAGCCAGCCGATCATAGGGCAGCAACTGCTGCTGGTTGAGATACACCATCAGGCTTTGAAAGCGCGGTCCATACTGCACCGGCGCCGTCACGCCGGACGGAAACTCCGCCCGCACTTGGGCGGCACAATGCGGACAACCTTTGATCTCGGCCCGATGTTCCGTCACCTCCAAAGAGCGCGGCGGCAGATCGAAGACTTGGCGGCTCTCGTAATCCAGCACCGGTTGCCGGCTCAGACCGCCCCCACCGCATTGCGGACAAACCGCCAGTTTATGCGTCTGAAAATGGTCGGGCTTTTTGACTCGTCGTAGGGTCTGACCGGGGTGTCCGGGTTGGCCCCCGGGCTTGCGACCGCTGCGAGTGCGCAAACTCTTGGGGGAAGGCTTCCGGAGCCCGTCGCTGGACGGAGGGTGGTGGCTGTTGGAGCTGTTCTTGGCCAGGCGCTCCTCCAATCCTTTCAGCCGCTGCTCCAGCTGGGCCACCCGTTCCTGAAAGGCGAGGATCAACTCGACCAGTGCGCTTTGGGCCAGCCGCCCCAGTTTTTTAGCCGTCAACATGACCCAGTTGCTGGCGGAAGTTAGCTTGCAGAGGATACACAAAAACATCCTTCACCGGCGCTTGGAGTCGGTGCTGACGATCCTGCCGGGTCCGTCCTTGGGTCTGGCCGACGTGCCGCCAGTTGGCGGCGCGATAACAACTACCCCGGAACCGTTCCCGCTCGACAAATGTTTCCAGCAGCACGACCGCATGGCCGTAATGCGCCTGCCAGTCGCGGGCCACACGCCGAGCCACCCGGCCCAAAATGTGGCTGGCCAACTCCGGCACGCGCACCCAAGGCAAGATCAAAAACCGGCTATTATTGACTACTCTGTCCAGGTGCGCTTGGCGCTCCGAGGCGCTCCAGCCAATGAAGGCATCGCGCGCCTGGGTCTTCCAAGCTGCCGCGCCAAACAAGACACAGGCCAAATCGCGACCCTGGCGATCTTGCACCAGATAACCGAGGTTTTCCCCCACCGTACTGCGGTAAGGCAGGTAGTGATACCGCGCCAAATACGCGTTAAACCGTGCCGCCGGTGCTTGGCGGGCGCTGAACACTTGCCATTGCAGTGGTCGCAGTTGGGCCAAGGACTCATTCACCTCGACCGACGGAAACGGCGGCAGCGCGGCCAACCGGGGCGCAAAACCAGGACCGCAGCGCCGTTGCCGGGGCGGCAACTCAATCCAACCGCGCCCTTCCAGCTTGTCCAGGAACGAGCGCGCGGCCATGTCTTTGATCTGGCCGGCGGCATTGTGCCACTGCCATTGTCGGCACAACTCCAAGGCCAGACGGCGGCGGCTCCATCCCGCTCGCTCGGCAATCAGGCCACGCACCTGAGCGAGAATCTCAGGCGTGACGATCCGACCTTGAATGGTGGGCGCTCTAACCATGCGCCAAAAACTACCGCGCGTGAGGTTTAGAGTCCAGCCCCTTTTTTAGAAAATCTTCAAGCGGCCATGTTCCTATAATAAATCGGCTTCCAGACAACCGCTGCCACCTTAGCCACCCGAGGAACCTGAACAGTTACCCCAGGTGTTTCAGCGCCTCCAGTTGCCGCCGCTCCAGACCCCGCTGCACCGCCCGCCCCATCATCGCGTGCGCGGTCTCCCAGCCGATGCCCAGCAACTGGCATCCCTGGCTGACGCTGCCGCTGGCCAGCAGCACCTCCACCGCAAACCGCTCGAAGAGCAGGGTGAAGCGCCCCTGCGGCTCCGCCCACGGCACTGGCATCGTCTTGACCCCATGCACGCAACAATCCGCTCGCGGTGCCTGCGCCCGGATCAACGTGGTAAACTGCATCGTGTCCAAATGCCGCCACGTCCGCTCCGGCGCACAGTCGTGGATCGAACAGGCCGCCCCGCATTCCGGGCACTTGGCCGACTGGCCCCACTGCCAGCCCAACTCAATCTCCACCTTCTTCTCCCCCAGTTTCAACTCCACCGTCTTGACTTCCCACGGGCTGCCAATGCCCAAAAGTAACGCGTAATGTTTTTGCAATTCAGTGTCCATGCTCATGCCCGCCAGCCTCGCAAAAACCGCCTTCCCAGCCAACCAAAAACCGCCGCCCGGCGCAGCGGAGCGGCAGCGTAGCGAAGTCCGGCGCGAAGCGGTGCGACCCACTGCCGTTGCAATCAACCAAAGAACCCCAATGCCTCCCAGCCGTTTCCACCCTAAAAATGCATTTTTTTCACAGATTTTGCTTGCGTTAGCCATGAAAAACCTCGAATATCCGAAAAAATGAAAATCGCATCAATGATAATAGCAATCGTGGCCGGATTCATCGGCTTGCCAGCGGCAGTTTGTGCCGGAGCTTGCGCCGTTGGTCTGTCAGCAGCAGGCAATTCCAGTGATCATGATTCAAATGCTGCCGGGAATGTTTTTATGTTCTTTGGCGTCATTGCGGCGATTTTAGCCATTGTCGGGGGAATTCTCATTAACAAACCAAGTAAAATCGGCCCTATCATTCAGGCCGTGGCGCTTGCCCTTACTTGCGTCACTTGCATCACTCTGAGCCCGATGAGCTTTTTTGTGGCACTGCTTTTGTTGATTTCCACCATCTTGGGTTTTTTGAGCAAAAAGCAAAAAATCTGACAAATTTTGAATTTCCCATTTTACAACCTCTTCGTTGGCGGTGGGGTAGCAGTTGGCTACCTCGCCGCCGATGCTGCGCTTGTCGGCAAGCCGGAGCGCCTGCATTGGCCGAGTTTGTGTCTGCTGGCGTTGGCAGTAGGCGCAATGGGTTCCGTATGCTTTAGCCAGTTACTAGGTGTTGGGAATGTATTTCATCATCCAGCTTTTACATTTCTCGGTGGGACAATTCCGGCCGCGATGGTGCTTTTTTTATCAGCTAAACTTGCCCGCCTCAATGTTGAGACAATTTTGGACGCCGGAGCATTCGGCATAAGCGCTGGCCATGCACTTGGCCGATTGGGGTGTTTTTTTGGCGGCTGTTGTTATGGCAAAATAATTTCGTTTGGAACATTTGGTGATCATAGATTCCCTACGCCTTTACTAGAAGCAGCGGGCGAATTTTGCATTTTTCTTTACCTAAAAAAGATTGCTGCGCGCCGCAATCTGCACGCCGGGCAGATTGCAGCGGAATGGATGATGCTTTATGGAGGTTTGCGCTTTGTTCTGGAATTCACACGCGGCGATATACGAGGTAATCTGCCATTTTACGCATTTGAACTGCCCCCCTCCCAGGTCTTGAGCGTTTTTTTGGCACTCGGTGGACTATTGGCTTTTTATCGTATCTCCAATAATCACAGACAAATTTTGACACTAAACAAACATGGAATGTAAATCCTGTGGCGCACAAATCGCCGACGAATCAACGTATTGCCCCTACTGCCAAGCGGTGATTTCCAAACCTGTGGCGACACAGGCAGCGGCTAATGCGCAACCTACTGCTGCATACCAGCCAAAAACAAAACCAAAGGGGGAAGTATGGGTTTTAATATTGCTAGTTCTATTTTTTTGGCCGGCTGCAATTTGGTATGCCGTGACGCGGGACATGAGCAAATCGTCTGGTGAAAACAAATCCTCAACTGGCACAAACGACGCCGAACTGCGTCATTTAGTTCCAGTTGGACGTTCCGGCCTTGCAATTGCGGCAGGTTATTTGGCTTTGTTTTCAGTTCTTTTTATTCCCGCGCCGTTCGCTTTGATTTTTGGAATTTTGGCGCTGAACGATATTAAAAAGCATCCCGATAAAATGGGCAAAGGTCGCGCATGGTTTGGCATTATCATGGGCGGCATCTTTAGTTTCGGCCTCCTTCTTTTGGTGATTTCCTCATTTGGAAAAGATGTGAAATAAGTAAAAACAACAACAAATTAACTATGGAATGTAAATCCTGTGGTGCGCAAGTGGACGACAACGCCAATCAATGTCCGTATTGTAGCGCGGCTGTATCGCGCGTCCCCGTAAATACTGGTCAGGGCGCAACAATCCAACCGACGCAACAAATGCCAGCTTCGCCTCCGAGCAAAATAGCAGCAGGCATTTGTGGAATTTTGTTGGGTGCCCTCGGAATTCACAAATTTATTTTGGGCTACCAGAAAGCGGGCTTCATCATGCTTGGCATCACTGTTCTGACGTGCGGTTATGGCGGCATCGTCCTCGGCATCATAGGCCTGATTGAAGGTATCATCTATTTAACAAAGAGTGATCAGGAATTCTTAAACATCTATGTCAACAACAAGAAAGAGTGGTTTTAGTCTGGAATGTAATCACGCGTGACATGAGCCAATAGAATATTTATGCCTTCTGTCGAAGAAATCGTGAATAGGCACGGAGCTGGAATAAAAGATTCCAAAATCTGGTTTGCGCCAAACATTCCCGCAAACAAGTTGCAAGGCGCGTTGCGCTCCTATGGGCAGGCGGTTTCGCCGGGCGAAGTGCTGATGCTGGTGGACAATACGATATGGGGCGGATGCGGGGACGGAATGCTGGTAACGCGAGACAGGCTTTATGCTCACGACATGGCGTCGTCAGCGAAAGTGATGACCATTTCGGAAATTAAAACCGTGAACGTGGTTGGCGCATTCGCGCCAGAGTTGTGGATCAATGGCAGCAAGTATGTGACTTTCAACTGCATTGATATACATGGCGAATCCAACCACGTTAAAATCTGCCTACTGGTGACGGAACTTGGTTCGGGTGCATCGCCATCGGTAGCGGTTGCCCCGGTATTGCCAAGCGGTGGGATGGTTTCGGAAGTTCAAGAATGTCCGGGATGCGGTGCAACAGTTCGGGGTCTTGCGGTATGTAGCTATTGCGGTCGAAAACTTTAACCTGAAAAAAATTATGGCCTTAATTGATGTAGTAAAATGGGATGGAAGCCTTGACCAGTTTGTCTGGAAATTTCCATCGGAAAACCTCCGCCTGGGCACACAGTTGGTAGTGAAGCCAGGACAATGGGCCGTTTTTGTAAAAGGTGGCCAACTGCTCGACTTGTTCACCGAAGGCACATACACATTACAATCTGGCAACCTGCCGTTGCTCACATCACTTATCAGCCTGCCATTTGGCGGAGACACACCATTTCAAGCGGAAGTGTGGTTCGTCAACAAGGTTTCAAAATTGAACAACCGATTTGGCACACCAACACCATTGCAGCTTGAAGATCCAAAATATGGGCTGATTGTGTCGGTGCGGGCTTTTGGGCTTTTTGGATTCCGGGTGCAAGACCCGAAACTATTTTTGACAACGCTGGTAGGAACGGCGCGGGTTTTCGGCGCAGAGAAAATTTCTGAATACTTTCGCGGAAGACTCTTGGCTTGTGTCGGCTCAAATATCGGCGCGGCCCTGGCGCAAAAGAATATCTCCATCGTGCAGATAGCGGTTCACCTTGAATCCTTGTCTGATTATTGCCGGGAGAAAATTGCCGCTGAATTTGCCAAGTATGGACTTGAAATTGTGAGCTTTTATTTTGAGTCCATCAATGTTCCTGAAAAAGACCCCAGCTACATGAAGCTCAAACAACTCAAAGAAAAGGCGGCTGAGTTGAATATGATTGGACGC
>JBEKCX010000739.1:0-3533 GCA_050014655.1 Occallatibacter sp.
ACGGCGGACGTGAAGACGCTCTTGCCGGTGGCGGCGCGGTTGCAGGCTCGCTTTGGGGTGCGGCGCATCTGCCTGGTGTCGGATCGGGGGATGATCAGCGCCCCGACCATCGCGGCCCTGGAGGCGGGCGTGCTGGACTGTGATTACATCTTGGGAGCGCGGATGCGCTCGAACAAGGAGGTGCGCGAGGTGGTGCTGGCCGACCGGTCTGCTTACCAGGAAATCCATCCCGAGCGCCAGCGTGCCAAAGACCCCTCACCCTTGCAGGTCAAGGAGGTGTGGGTGCAAAAACGGCGCTATGTGGTCTGCTTGAACCAGGAGCAGCGGCGCAAGGACGCCGCCGACCGTCAAGCCATCGTGGCGCATTTGCGACAGCAACTCCCGCAAGGAGACAAGGCGTTAGTCGGCAACGAAGGCTACCGGAAGTATCTGCAAACCGACCGGGGCCGGCACTTTACCATTGATGAAGCCAAGGTGAAGGAAGAAGCGCGCTACGACGGCCAATGGGTCTTGCGCACCAACCGCACCGAGCCGCCGGAACTCATCGCCGCCGCTTACAAGCAACTGTGGATGGTGGAGGAATCGTTCCGCACGATGAAATCGATCTTTGAGACCCGCCCGATCTATCACAAGCTGGACGAGACCATCCGCAGGCATGTCTTTTGCAGTTTTCTGGCCTTGTTGCTCAAGCGCGGATTGGAAAAACGTCTGGAGCAGAAAGGGGCGGACTGGGAATGGTCGGAAATCCTGCGCGGCCTGGATAATCTACAGGAAGTCGAAGCGGTGTTTCAAGGCAAGCGTTTTGTGTTGCGCAGCCAGGTCATAGGCGAGGCGCACAAGGCGTGCCTGGCCGCCGGTGTGGCCCTGCCGCCGACCCTGCGAGAGAAAGGATGAATCGAGTGAAAAAATCGAAAATGTAGTGCCAAGAGGTTTTGCCGTCGTTGCAAGTCGTTGATTATCAAGGGTTCAGTTTTTCCGACTGTAGAAGATGGGCCAGGCTGGTATGAGGTCGCGCCGTTGGCGCTGAGGGAGTCTGATGCGACGGGCTTTCGTCTGGCGTCTTCCCGCCTTTGCGGCTTTGCGTTGAGATTGGCCTCCCAGGGCCGGCCATTGAGCGACCGGCGACCGCCCGGGATGCGGGTTTTCACAGTGATGTTGCGGAGGAATCAATTGGCACCGGCATGGGCGGAAGGAGATGCGTGACGATTGAGGAGATCGGGCCGGCTGAAGAGGATTTGCCGCGAAAGAACGCAAAGCTCGCAAAGCAATAACAACACAGGTCCTTGTCTCTGTGTTCTGAGATGGAACAACAAAAGGAAGCGCACCTGCCGCGAGGGAATTGGCAAACCGCATGGTGGAGGTTGCAAGATGCGCCCTTTTGCTTCCGGTGCGGTGTGGCAAATGGCACGGACCGATTCGTTTGGAGATTCGCGAGCGTTGGATTTTGAACGCAAAGACGGCAAAGGCGCCAAGTCGCAAGAAAACAGGAGCATTTGTTCACGTTGGCACGGGTTTCCCAACCCGCCTGCGGGATGCCGATTCGGAAATCGGCGGCACAGCAGGTTCAGGAGACCTGCGCTACCATCGGCGTCTCCCTGTCCGTGAGCATTAACCAATACGCCACGAGCGGCGACGGCGCGACTCATTGCGTCAGATGGGGCGGGCTTTCAGCCCTTGGCGGGTTTGCGGATCGGAACCTGGGGCGTTGCCCCAGGCTGGCATGAGGTCGCGCCGTTGGCGCTGAGGGAGTCTGATGCGACGGGCTTTCACCTTGCGCCTTCCCGCCTTTGCGCCTTTGCGTTGAGATTGGCCTCGCCGGGCCGCCCATTGATCACCAGGCGACCGGCCTGCATGCGGGTCTTCAAAGTGAGGTTTCAGGAGGAATCAGATCGCGCAGTCTTGGCGGAGGGGCATCGGTTTGATGAGTGAGATCTGACGCAGGCTTGGCACTTGCAACGGCCTAATATGCGAACCATCCGTAGGGCAAAGCAAAGAAACCCACGAATACGGCAAGAGCGGAACCCATCAGCAAAACCAGCAAATCAATGTCAAGCTGACGAGTCCTCAGCCGCCTGCAAATGAGCAGTAGGAAAAAACAGAAAATGCTCCCGCTCGCCAGAATGTCAGATACTGCCACAATCCAGTAAAGCTTCATCGGTGGAAATAGCTTGAGGTATGGCATTATACGGAAGGGCAGGAGTTCAAAACCTGCTGTACAGCCTAGCAGCCCGTTAAAAAAGTCATATAATTGACTGAACAATTTGAGCGCGGGAGCGTCAGATAATCATGGCAATTGGAAAACGCGCTCCCCAACAAGACGACCTGTTCATCCCCGCGGCCCTTGTGGCCACCGGCCCCGGCCACCCCTTTTACACCAAACTCAACGCCGTGCTGGCGGAGGCGGCCTTCGACGAGTTTGTGGAGAGGCTCTGCGCGCCCCATTACAAGGAGGGCGGGCGACCCAGCATTCCGCCGGGGGTTTATTTCCGCATGCTCTTCATCGGCTATTTCGAGGGCCTGGACAGCCAGCGCGGCATTGCCTGGCGCTGCGCCGACAGCCTGGGCTTGCGCGCCTTCCTGGGAGTGCGACTGACCGAGGAGACGCCGGTGCATGCCTCCATGACCATCATTCGGCAGCGGTTGCCCGAATCGGTCTTCGACAAAGTGTTTGTGTTTGTCTTGAATCTTTTGGAAGAGAAAGGGCTGTTGCGGGGCAAAACGGTGGCCATTGACGCCACGACCTTGGAGGCCAACGCGGCGATGAAAAGCATCGTGCGCAAAGACACCGGCCAGGACTGGAAGGATTACCTGCGCGGCTTGGCCAAGGCCGAAGGGATCGAGAACGCCACGGAAGAGGATTTGCGCCGGTTGGATCGCGGGCGCAAAGACAAGAGGGTCTCCAATGCGCAGTGGGAAAGCCGGACGGATCGGGAGAGTCGGATTGCCAAGATGAAGGACGGGCGCACCCATCTGGCCTACAAAGCCGAGCATGCGGTGGACTTGGAGAGCGAGGCCATTGTGGCGACGACGGTCACCTTTGCGGACAAATCGGATGCGCAGAGCGGGCCGGTGACCTTGAGCTGGGCGGAAGCCAATCTGGTGTTGGCGGGCAGCGCCACGGAGATTGAAGAAGCGGTGATGGACAAGGGCTATCACGACAACGGTTTGCTGGCGGGGTTGGTGCGGCGGGGTGTGCGGACGTATATCCCGGAGCGGAGGCAGAAGAGCCGGAAATGGACGGACAAACCGCTCGAACAGGAACAGGCCTTTCGAGCCAATCGCCGGCGAGTGCGCGGGAAGAAGGGGCGGCGTTTGAACCGGTGGCGCAGTGAACGATGCGAACGGACCTTTGCGCACGTGTGCGAAACGGGCGGGGGTCGGCGAGCGTGGCTGCGGGGACAGCGCAATGTGAGTAAAACGCACACGCTCAAATGCGCGGCGTATAACTTGGGAGTGCTGCTCCGCAAGGTTTGGGGGATGAGGAAGCCGCGGAACGCGGAGGAAGGGGTTTGGGGCGGCCTTTTGGCCGGTTT
>JBEKCX010000740.1:0-2568 GCA_050014655.1 Occallatibacter sp.
TCGTGGAGTGGGGCCCCAGAATTCGGCTGGGGCGCATGGCCAGAGCAGATCATCGTCCGGACGGCGTCATTGTAGATGAGGCCGACGTCATCCAGGGCGGCGTGCTGATGCGCAAGGGGGCCGAAGAAGGTCCCACGCTCGACGGGATTCATAAGAAGGTGGACGAGCTCAACAATCACATCCTGCCCGAGGGTGTGAAGGTCGTTACCATGCTGGACCGCAGCGATCTGCTTCATTACACCTTGCACACGGTGCTGCATAACCTCGGCGAGGGGATGATCCTGGTTACCATCATCCTGCTTCTTTTCCTCGGCAATGTTCGCGCGGCCTTGATCGTTGCGGTGACCATTCCATTTTCCCTGTTGTTCGCCTCAATCTTCCTGAATTTGAGCAGTATCCCCGCAAACCTGATTTCACTTGGCGCGCTCGATTTCGGAATGGTTGTGGATGGCACAGTGGTGATGGTGGAGAACATCGTTCGCCATCTCTCGCATAGGGGTAACACGAACGCTGCTGGCACAACACTGGACTCCAAGTCGCCCACGGAGATGATCCGGGAGGCTTGTCACGAGGTACAAAGGCCGGTTTTCTACGCCATCGCCATCATCATCACCGCCTACATGCCGATCTTTACGCTGCAACGAGTCGAGGGGCGTTTGTTCCGGCCCATGGCCTGGACCGTTGCCTTCGCACTACTCGGCGCCATGACGTTCTCGATCCTGATCGCGCCTGTGCTTTGCGCCGTCTTTTTCCGGAAGGGCGTCAAGGAGTGGCACAATCCGGTGCTGGTTTTTCTCACCAATCGCTACCGGTCCGGCTTGCGTTGGGCTGTCCAACACCGTGGGATTGTAGTCGGCACAGGCCTGGCTTCGTTGGCCCTCGCTATATACCTGGCGTTCAGCGGTGTCATTGGCTCGGAGTTTCTGCCCCACTTGGACGAAGGCGCCATATGGGCGCGCGGCGCGATGGCGAACAGCGTAGGCGAGACGGAAGGCACGCGCTTTGCCCAGCATTCCCGCTATATCCTTGCCTCGTTCCCCGAGGTCACCAAGGTCATCTCGCAATCCGGGGCGCCCGACGATGGAACCGACACAGGAGGATTCGGCAACACGGAATATTTCGTCGACTTGAAGCCTAAGGAGCAATGGCGACCTGTCTTTCATCAGAAGAAAGAGGAGTTGATCGCCGCGATGGATCGCGAACTGGAGAAATACCCAGGGGCTTTCTGGAACTTCTCCCAGCCTATTGAGGACAACGTGGATGAATCGCTTACCGGCACCAAAGGCGGGCTGGCTGCCAAGCTTTACGGGCCGGACTTGGACGTTCTCGAGGAAAAAGGCGAAGAGATCAAGGATATTATGGGCAAAATTGACGGGGTCAAGGATCTGGGAATTCAACGCGATACGGGCCAGCCGAATATCGATCTCACGGTTGACCGTCTGGCGGCTGCGCGCTTTGGCATCAATGTGGCCGACATTCAGGACGCGATCCAGACCGCCGTCGGAGGTAATCCTGTCAGCCAGGTCCTGCAGGGAGAGGCAGTCTACAACGTGGTCGTGCGCTATCAGAAACCGTATCGTGATACCAAGGAGGCTATCCAGAATATTCGACTGCTCTCTCCCTCGGGAGAGCGGGTCTCGCTGGCTCAATTGACCAAAGCCGAGGTTCGCGACGACGCCTACGACATTTTCCGAGAAGACGGTTCCCGTTATGTGGCCATCCGCTTTGAGGTTCGCGGGCGCGATCTGGGCACCACCGTCCGGGAAGCCATCGACAAGATCGCCAGGAATGTGCAGATACCGCGTGGCTATCACCTCGAATGGTCGGGAGAATACGATAGCGAAAAGCGGGCCGAAAGTAGGCTGGCCCTCATCGTACCCCTGACGATCTTTTTGATCTTCATCATTCTCTACAGCATGTTTCGTTCCTTCAAATGGGCGCTGCTGATTCTCGCCAACGTGGCCATGGCTCCCGTTGGAGGCTTGCTCGCTCTTCTTGTGACCGGAACATTCTTCAGCGTATCTTCCGGTGTCGGCTTCCTGGCTCTGTTCGGCGTCTCCGTGCAGACGGGAGTCATCATGCTTGAATACATCAACCAGCTCAGAGCAAGGGGCATGAATATAGTCGATTCCGCCGTAGAAGGCGCCGTCCTGCGGCTGCGGCCCATCATGATGACGATGCTGGTGGCTACCCTGGGACTTCTCCCGGCGGCGACGTCCCACGCGATTGGTTCCGACTCGCAGCGTCCCTTCGCCATTGTCATTGTGGGGGGGCTAGCGTCAGCTCTCTTGTTGAGCATCTTCCTGCTGCCCACGCTCTATACATGGATTGCCAGCGATGACGACGATCTCCCAACGGCGGAGGTGGTGCATGAATAATCTGAGAGCAGTGTTCTCTCGCAGCATGGGTCAGGTGTTTTTCAAGGTTCTTCTCCTTATGCTCTGCACTTCAGGCGCAAGTGCGCAGCAGGCGCAACCGCCTGGCCAGACAAGCGTGGCGGACCTGCCGAACCAGCCACAGCCGCAACAAGTTGCGCAAGCGGCGATCCCTGGCCTGCCTGCTCTACCG
>JBEKCX010000741.1:0-3514 GCA_050014655.1 Occallatibacter sp.
GTTTTCGGGACAATCTGAGCGTCTTAATGTCAATCTACCAATGAGAACGGTAAAAACGCCCATTCGCGCCTTGATTTGTTAACTCCGATTTATCTTCTGATTTACCTTACATATAGAAAACGAAGCAGCCGCTTTTTTGTTACAACTTTGTTTTTAATTGAATTTGATTTGGAACAATTCGGGAATCGAATACCAGTCTATATAGGAATCATGAATTCGGTATGTGAACTCGAATATTACATTGAAGTTGTGATGATGCTTAAAATAATCAATATTGACAACAAAACAGATTTGACCAGGAGTGAATACTAACCTTACCAAGTCCGATTCTATAATTACTTCAGTCGTTGCCGGCACTGAAATTACGGTAGCCTAAACAAAGAAGCCTCTAGCAATATCTAGAGGCTTCTTCAAACCAATTATTTTTAAAGTGTAATCAGTTTTTTCAAGGCTTTAAGGGGTGGTAGCTGCAGTCGAAGTTGTCGTAGTTGTAATTGAGGACGGAGTTACGGACACTTCATTTTTAGTTACGGTAAATCCCGCCTTCAGAGAACCTTTACCGGACGGATTGGAGACCACAACCCATCGTGATCTGACACCTGCATGGTCGCCAATGGTGATGTTTGCTGTCATTACTGTGTCATTGGTTACGCTGAAGCTATTTACAGTGATGCCGCCGCCAAAGGATACTTTGGTAGCGCCCGTGAAATTGGTCCCATTTACGGTAACGTTTAGTGTAGCCCCCTGTTTGGCTTGATCAGGACTGACTCCGGTAATTACCGGTCCGTTCTTTTCAACAGTAAATCCTGCCTTCAGAGAACCTTTCCCGGACGGATTGGAGACCACCACCCATCTCGATCTGGCGCCTGCATGGTCGCCAATGGTGATGTTTGCGGTCATTACTGTGTCATTCGTTACACTGAAGCTATTTACAGTGATGCCGCCGCCAAAGGATACTGCGGTGGCGCCCGTGAAATTGGTTCCGCTAACGGTAACATTTAGCGTAGCGCCCTGACTCGCTTCATTGGGGCTGACTCCGGTCATGACCGGGCTGTTCTTTTCAACGATGAAACCAGACTTGAGAGCCCCTTTGCCCGAGGGATTAGTAACTTCAACCCATCTTGATCCAGCACCTGCATGGTCCCCGATAGTGATGTTCGCAGTCATTATCGTGTCATCGGTGACACCAAAGTGATTTACTGTGATGCCTCTACCAAAGGTTATTGCAGTGGCACCGGTGAAATTGGTCCCATTTACGGTAACGTCTAGTGTAGCACCCTGGCTGGCTTGATCAGGATTCACTCCCGTTACGGTCGGTTTGGTTTTTACTGAGGTTTGGGCTGTTATTGCAGTAGTCGTAGTTGGAGGTGTGGCGGTAGTCGTCGTAGTAGACGTACTAGAGGTAGCAGTGGTTGTTGTAGCAGCCATGACCGGAACTACCGAAAACGCCAATAAAGTTAGAATTACAATTGATAAAATGCTGATTAATACAAACTTACGTGGTGATTTACGTGTCATTTTTCCTCCTGTCCTTAAACTTTTATTATTTTCACATATTGGTATTATTAAAAACCGGTTGATATTAGTTCGACAACCATTTTTATCGATTTTCTTTCGCATCCTCCTTCTTCTCTTTTGCGGTTACATTAAGACAACGGAGGAGGCATGGTTTTTGTTACAGGTTTTTTTTGTTAATTCGTGAGTGAGCTAAAAATGAGGCTCCCGATTATCATCCGGTACCTTTACTTGAAAAGAGACCATTTATAAAACTACCACTTTATTTTATGATGGAAGGGGTTAAACCCAGTGCTTTATGCCTAATCCCAGAAGTCACTTGGATTATATTGCTTTTGACACCTGTGATTTGTTGTAGCACCGAGGAAGCAGGTTAGATATATCCAGATATTTTATAATAGATAGTAACAACTTTTAGAGTTATCAAAAAGGAAATGGTATGGACAGAAAATTGTCATGGTTTTTCCTAACCGTATTCGTGTTCGTCTTAACACTCAGCCTACTCAGTTTGGGAGGCTGCACGAATTCTAACAGCTGGAGACCTCGAGCAAATGTGATAACGCAGGACATACAGATATCAATAGCATCGGCTGCAAAAAGTTACGTATTTGATTATTTTTAAGATTTTTAAGTGATAGCGATGCCATTTTTCAAGAGATGGTTGTACCAACGTATGTTTCTGGTAATACTGCTTTAATTATAAGGATCATAAAACATATTCTATATAAGTGATAATGTGGCAATTTTCACCAATTCTATCAATATCGACTCATTATGACAAATCATATGACTTATGAGGATTTAGAGACATGAACCCTTAATTGTGTGTGCGACTTTGCTGAAAAGTTCCGGAATCAGAAATTAGTTTGAATCAGGTGCAAAAAAGAAAGATCATCATTCTCTGAATTGGGGATATAAGTCAAGTTGTAAATATCAGCAAAACGCCATTCACTTGCCTCTCTCATTTCCCCACAGCAATATGTGAAGGCGAAATGAGAACGTGTACCCCCCTAATTTACAAAGCTTTGGAATTCCAACTACAGCCGCTATTCTGTTATCGTGTCTCCTGATCCACCTTCACGAAAAGTCACTGTTAGCCTTTCTTTGTGGGTATTCCAGACTTTTTCATAAATATGAGTTACTTTCCCTAACGCAAGAAAAAGTCAAAAATTGAACTCGCATTCAAACTACGCTAGAATACAAGGTTGTGAGAAGGCTATTAAAAGAGGTTCGTCGAAGGTTAAGCACACGGTGGTTACGGTACCTGGTGGTTGCCATAGTTATTGTTCTGGCCTGCAGTATGTGTTTCGACTATTTAGCAGTTCCCCCAGTCATGGCACAATCCAAAGTCAGCAAACTGGGAGTTCTGTCCGCCGCCGCGGCTGGAGAAAAAGTGCTCTTTTTCTCGCCCCACGCTGACGATGAATCAATAGCAGCCGGCGGCTATATCGCGCAATCTGTCATTAATGGAGCTGACGTAACCATCGTAATGGTGACGGACAGCAATGCGCAAGGCATAGAAGCCACACGCTACGCAGAGTTTAAGAAAGCCACTGGCATTCTCGGCGTACCTGAATCTAATCTCGTTTTCCTTGGTTTCCCCGATAGCAAACTGGATGCTATGAATCCGGCCGTATTACAGGCGGCACTACAGCAACAAATAGACAATTATCATCCGGATATCATTATCTATCCGAGTCCCTATGATTATAACTCTGACCATAGGGCGATTGGGAGAGCGATAGAAAATATCCTCAAAACGGAGCCGACGCCGATCACAGCATATAATTATTTGGTACATTATGAACTTGACTATCCGAGGCCGAGGGGATTAGCACCCACGGATTACATTACGCCTCCGGATCATCTTGTTAAAGCGGAGAAAGAATGGCTGAGTTTTGGTTTGTCTCCCAGTATTGAGAGTTGCAAAGAGAGAGCGATTTATACTTACCAGAGTCAGATACATAGCCCTGAATTAAGCGGTTTAATGAAGGGCAAC
>JBEKCX010000742.1:0-27674 GCA_050014655.1 Occallatibacter sp.
GACGCGGGCATCGACCTAGCAAAAATGGATCGATCCCGCATTGCAGTCTTCTTTGCCACCGGCTTTGGCTGTGTCGAACTCACCGAGGCCTTCTTTCAAAGCGCAGCGACGCATGGCTGGGCAGAGACCGACCCCATCATCTTTCCCGAGACGCTCAGCAACGCTCCGGCCAGCCATGTGGCTCTATTTCACGATCTACATGGCCCCAACGTGACGATCGGCAGCCAGGGCTTTGCGGCGGAGAGCGCGCTGTTGCAGGCCTCCTCCCTGTTGCGCCATGGGCAAGCCGATCTGGCGATCGTGCTTGCAGGAGACACGCTGACCCAAGCCGTTTACGAGTGGTATGAGACGGCCCATCTGCTCTCGCCAGCCTGTTTCAGCAATGAACCGTTGCCCTCGGCGGGCGGATTTATCCCCAGCGAGGGCGTGGTGGCCATGGTGCTGGAAGCGACCGGGCGTCAGGAGTCTCGTCCCTATGCCGCTCTTGGCGCGGGAAGCTGGGCGGCTGGAGGCGATGCGCAGAGTGGCGTCCGCCAGTTGCTGGGTGATACCACGCCGAGGTTCACCATCTGCGCTGGCAATGGCGGGCCGTGCGCTTCCCGTCACACGACCTGTTCGGCCCGCGACCTCGTTGGCGAAGATGCGACGATTTATCCCTCGCAACCTGTTGCGACAGGGATAGGAGATGCCAGCGCTCATCTGTTGACGGCGGCTTTGCCGCGCTGCGACTGGAGCTATTTTGAATCTCAATGTACGCATTGCAGCAGCGGCTTATGCCGTGCCTCCCGACGAAGAGACTGTGGCGGAGATTCTGGAGCGGGAACGGCTCAGGGTGGAGACCACGCTGGCGCCGCTGAGTTCGCTGGCGAGACAAAGGGCCCTGGACAATCTTGGACTCAGCCGCGTGCGCGTCTGCGGCGAAGAACAGCCTTACGATCTGGCTCTGAAGGCCGTCAAGGCGGCCATCGATGAGGCAGGGATCACGCCCCGCGACATCGACCTGATCCTGGACTACAGCACCTTTCCCGGCGAGAATCTGCAATCCATCTCATTCGCCCACCGACTCAGCGCCGAACTTGGGGCGGAGAGTTCGATGAATCTCAGCTTCCGCGCAGGCGGATGCGGCGCACTGCATCTGGCCATCAAGACCGCGCTGGGCTGGATGAGCATGGATGAACGCATTCAGACCGCGCTTCTGGTCACCGGCGATACCGCACCGCGACACAACCGTTCCCTGCTGCCCATCACCGTGCAAGGCGACGCCGCCAGTGCCGTTGTGCTCCGCCGCCAGGGCGCCGAGGGGCCACTGTTGCTGGGCGTTGAGGCCATGACGCTGGGCCATCTGCACAAGGCCATTGCCGTCACCCAGAACGATGGGCATATCCAACTCACCGCCGATGCGGTCATCATCGAGCACAAGGTTATGCCAATCTTCTATCTCCATCTCTTCCGGCTGGCCAACAAGGTTCTGGCGGATGCCGGACTGCGCTTGAGCGATGTGGATCATTTCATCTACTCCAACATCAGCCGCCGCGATCGCGAGGGCTTTTGCAAGATGGTGGGGTTGCCAGAGAATGGGTTGCCGATCAGTCGCATGGCCGAGTTCGGCCACACCTTCGCCAGCGATCTGGTCATCAACTATGCAGAGATGCGCCGTGAAGGGCTCATTCGTCCCGGTCAGTTGCTGCTGTTTGCGTCGACGGGCATCGGCTTTACCTGGGGGGTGACGCTTGCCCGAGCCTGACAGCGGACTGCTGCACGAGTGGTTGCGGCGTAGCGCGGCGGTTGCGCCCAATGCCATCGCCATCGTCGAGGAGGAGCGGGTCACATCCTTCGCCCAGTTGTTCGCGCAGGCCCAATCGCTGGCCCTGTGCCTCCGCGCACATGGGATTCAACCGCGGGACCGCGTCGTTCTGGCTTTGCCCAAGAACAGCGATGCGATCATTGCCGTCTTTGCCTCGCTACTGGCCGGAGCCATCTATGTCCCCATTGATTCGCGCTGGCCGCGGAAGCGCCTCGACGCAGTTCTGGCCGAGTGCGGAGCACGGCTGCTGATCGATGGCGACGGCTCTCCACCGCGCATCTCCGATCTGCACACTGGAGCCAGCATTGCATGGCCTGCGCCGCCGGCGCAGGAAGCTGATCTTGCGCTCTTGCCGCAGATGACGACCGAGGATACGGCGCTCATCTTCTTCACCTCCGGTTCCACGGGGCAACCCAAGGGCGTCGAGCTTTCTCACCGGGCAGTGAGCGCCTTCGTTCGCTGGATCGCAGGCGAGTTTCAGATCGTCTCCGGCGACCTCATCGCCAGCCCCTCGCCGCTGGGATTCGATCTTTCCACCTTCGACATCTTCAATATGGCCCTGTGCGGCGCAACCGCAGTGCTGGTTCCCGATCACATTGTGTGGATGCCGCGATTTCTGGCGCAGTTTGTGCGCAAGTCCCGCATCAGTTGCTGGTATTCCGTGCCCTCCATCCTTGCCCGGATGTTGCGCGAGGGACGCATGGCCGAGCATTCCTATCCGGATCTGCGCCTGATTCTCTTTGCCGGCGAGGTCTTTCCAGCGCCCGCTCTGGCCCGATTACAGGCCGCAGTTCCCAATGCGCTCTGTGCGAACCTCTATGGCCCCACCGAGACTAACGTGGTGACATGGTGTCGCGTACCAACAGGATTCGACGGCTCACAACCGTTGCCCATCGGCCATCCCTGTCCCTATGCCGAAGTGCGGATCGATGAATGCAACGGAGAACTGCTGGCTGGCGGCGATTCGCTGATGCGTGGCTACTGGAATCGTCCTGATGAGACCGAGAGCCACTTCGTACTCCTCGATGGCATTCGCTATTACCGCACCGGCGATCACGTCTCGGAAGCTCCCGACGGAAGCTACCGTTTTCTCGGGCGTCTCGATCGCCAGATCAAGCGCCGCGGCTTCCGCATCGAGCCTGGAGAGATCGAGGCAGCTCTTCTGTCTCATGAAGATATACTGGAAGCGGCTGTGGTTGCTGTCGAGGACGAACAAAAAGGTGTGGTCATTGCGGCCTTTGTTCATCCCGTTGCTTCGGGTGCCGTGACCCTGGCTGATCTCAAAGCCCACTGCGGGCGTCTCTTGCCGTCTTATATGTTGCCCGACCGCATTCTCTTTCTCGATGCGATCGCCAAGGGGAGCCGCGGCAAGATCGATATGCTCGCCCTGGAAAAGATCGCGGAAGGACTGAAGCATGGAGATTAAGACCGAAGTCAGGGAGTTTGTCGCCCGACATTATCTGCCCGATGAGCCCGCCGAGAGCATTGAGGACACCACTCCTCTCGTCACCAGCGGCATCATCGATTCCATCGGCATGCTTGGCCTGGTCGACTTTATCGAAAGCCGCTACGCCATTGAATTCATGCCCCGAGAGATTGATGTTTATACCCTGGATACGGTGGAGCGAATCGAGTCGTTGATTCTCGCGAAACTCTCTGGCCGCGAGGCGGACGTCAGCCATGCTCAAGGTTAATAAATGGTGCGGGTAAAAAATCGCAGCGTCTTCGCACAGCACAGGCAAGCGAGTAAGATCGAGGTCAAATGAAAGCATTGCTGGTTCAGAGTCCCGCCACATCGCCCTGGGTTCCACGCCGTCAGTGGGAACCGCCAAGCGTGGCGATGGCGACGATCGCCGGACAGATCGACAATCACGATGTGCGCGTAGTCGACATGGTGGTCTGGCGCAAGCAGGCGGTGCCGCGCTTTCTCGAACTGCTGCGCACCTTTAAGCCGGATGTCGTGGGCTTCACCTCCATGACCTTTCAGTACGAGACCACGGTCGGTTTTGCCTATCTGGCCAAGCAGTTCGACAGTCGTATACGCACCGTGCTCGGCGGCTATCATGCCACTCTGTTTTCGGAATCCATTGCCAGCGGCCAGGACAAGGATCTGTGGGACTTTCTCATGCGCGGCGAGGGCGACTTTGCCTTCGGCGAGATGCTGGACAGCATCGAGGCCGGTGGTGTGGGGATGGACAAGGTCCTCGGTCTCTCATACAAGCAGGACGGCATCTATCATCACAATGCCGCGCGGCCTCTGGAAGACCTCACGCGCATCCGCATTCCGGCCCGCGACAAGCGCATGGTCAAGGGCTTTCACATGTACTTTCGCCAGGCCGACGTCATCGAGACCTCGCGCGGATGCCTGCATCTGTGCAGCTTTTGCAGCATTCGCGAGATGTACGGACGCTCCTTCCGCGTCTTTCCGTTAGAGCGCGTGCTGGCCGACATCGAAGACGCTTACAGTCGCGGAGCGCGCCATATATTCTGCACCGACGACAACATCACCCTGGACATGGATCGCTTCGAACAACTGTGCGATGGGGTCATTCGTCTCAAGCTGAAGAATGTGATGTTTACCACTCAGGCCAGTCCTATTGGGTTTGCCCATCGTCCGGATATTGCCAAGAAGATGGTTGAGGCGGGCTTCGTTTCCATCTTCCTCGGCATCGAGAACGCCTCGACCAAGAACCTGAAGGCCATGCACAAGCCCAACACGCTGGACACTATCCAGCGCGGCGTTGCGGCGTTGCAGAAAGAAGGCATCATCGTCGTCGCCGGCATCATCAACGGACTGTCCGATGACGATCCCGAGAGCATGCGCGAGAACTACCAGTTCATCAAGAACATGGGCATCACCAGCGTCATGGATCAGATCATGACGCCCTATCCCAAGACGCCGATGCGCGACGAGATGATCGAGGCTGATCGTGTCGCCAATCTCGCCGATTTTCGCTGGTACGACGGCTACTTCAGCAATGTGCGCACCAGCCACTCGCCGATTTTCGCTGGTACGACGGCTACTTCAGCAATGTGCGCACCAGCCATCTCACCCCCGCCGAGTTGAACTTCGTACGCTGGAAGATTCGCCGCGAGGTGATCGGCATGTGGCGCGCCACGCCCGGCGACTGGAAGTTCTTCAAGGGGTATACCTATTTGTGGGAGTTTGGCTTCCGCCATATCGTCTGGCTGAATGAACGCCTGCTCGAACTTATCTTTGGCATTGAAGGCCGATACAAACTACAGATGCGGCAGTTTCTACAGCTGAACGACTTCGGCATCGAGATCCCCGGCCGCCTGCGCGTCGAGACCTATCATCCCATCTACGGCAACAGTGCGAACCCATACGAAGACACACGCTGGAGCATGCTCAAACAGCGCCTGCCGTTTCCCTGGCGTAAGCGACTTGCCGCGCCATCCAAGCCAGCGGTGGAAGAACGTTAGAGCGGTTTCACAGTAGGTCTATCCAGTAGTAAAGACCATTTGCGTGGTTCTTCCTCAAGAATAACCACGCAAACAACCCTCGCGCGCGCGGGACAGGCACGGTGAAACCGCTCTAATTCCCTATTATTTTTGCGGGCCAGCGATCAGCAAAAACAGCTTCGCATTCACCTCATCCAGATCTTTTACCAGACAACCCTTCAGGGTGCAGAAATGCCCATTCAGCTTCATACTGGGAATGGTAGCGATCACCGTGTTGGTCTTCAGGTCGATGAGCTGTGCTGAGATGTGAAGCCGATAACCGTGATCGACCGAGACATCGATAAATTTGATGTAGAGGTCGTTTCCTGCCGTGTTTACGTCATCCTTGTTCTTGGCCACGACAACCGTACGACCAGTCATCTTTGTCTGGAAGTACTCCTGAAATCCGGTGTTTTCCGTTGCAATTACCTGTTCCCAGTCCTCCCTAGTTGCATACCCGAGGTCCTTGTAAGATCCAGAACCTAGATCAACCCACCCGAGAAAGATGTGATGCATGTTACTCATGTCGGGAGCCGATTTATTGCCGTTCGTCCCAGCAGACGCGGGTATTCCGAAACACAGCATCACGAATAGTACTGTAGCCATTGTTCGTTTCATGCACATTCTCCTTTTAGTTTTTGCCACATCCAACGCCCTGCGTTTGTTGCCTTCCATAAAGTCCTTGCGTTATGCGCTCCGAATTATAGCAGTCCGCCATCAACCGCAATCATTTGCCCGGTGATGTAACTGGCCTGCGGCGAAGCTAGAAAAGTGACCAGCGGAGCGATCTCTTCCGGCCTGCCAAATCGCCCCAGAGGGATGCCGACATGGGGCTGGGCACCACGCCGGGGCAGACTGCGTTGACGCGGATGTTGAAGCGGCCTACCTCACGTGCCAGCGACTTGGTAAAAGCGATGATGCCGCCCTTCGATGCGGCATAGTTGCACTGGCCGGCCTGGCCGCGCACACCGCTGGGTGAGGCGATGTTGCAGATACTTCCGCCGCCGTGGCGCATCATCTCCAACACGGCCAGACGCGAGCAGACGTAGGTGGCGCGCAAATTTGTGTCGATGACCTCGTCCCACTGCTCTTCCGTCATAAAAGCCAGCAACACATCGCGGTTGATGCCCGCATTGTTGACCAGACAGTCGAGTGGCCCGAAGCTCTTCTCAATCCGCTGGAAGAGCGCGGCGGCCTCCGACTGGCTGCTCAGATCGGCGGCCACGGCCAGTGCTTCTCCGCCAGCTGCAAGGATGCTCTCCACCACGTGATCGGCCGACTCCTGGCCGCGATGATAGTGAACGGCCACGCGCCATCCGTTCGCCGCCAGAGCCTGCGCCATAGCCGATCCCAGTGTTCCCGATCCGCCTGTTACCAACGCCGACTTTTTGTCAGTCGTCATTCGCGTGCCTATTTGAACGGCTTGAAGATCATAATAATCATGCCCCAGCGGGAGTTATACCGTGCGATGTTCCCGTCCAGCGCATAGGAGACTGTGCCCTGAATCAGCGTACCCATTGGACCAACGGTGTTGAAGTTGGTCTCCAATCCATCAAACTTGCGGAAGTGGCTGGACTCCTCCAAATTGCGCGCGCGGGCATAACTGTACATGCCTTCGAACTTCACCAGATCCATTACGTTGAATCCGTAGTGGACGTTGCCCATGGCGATGGCGTCGAAGGTATCGGTGCCTCCGGGAATGCCGTGGATGCGCGGGTTGGAAAATAAGGAGGGAGCATAGCGGGAGAAGCGATCCAACTGGTCTCCGCCATAGTAGGCCAGATCCCATCCACCCTTGGTGAACTTGCGGATGTAGTAATCCTTGTTGAGGTCAGCGTCGTAGAGGGTGAAGGCACTCTGCGGCGACGGCAGAGTGGAGGGCAGAGACTGCGCGGTACATTGCGCAGGCGATGTCAAACATCCAAACTGCTTCCAGCCGATGCGTTCGCCCCGAGTTCCGTCCGCGGTGAAGATATATCCCTTTTCGGTAAGGCGAAGCTGGACTCCCGGCAAAAATGCCACTCCGTTACGCGGCAGCCGGTATAGGTCGGAGGTGTCGCTGGTGCGGCGAAAGATGTCGTAGGCCAGATAGTCGAACGCGGTCATACTGAGGTGATTGTTGGCTTGCCAGGAGGCGCGGACTCCAATGGTTTGCTCCCAGGTCCAAGTCTCCTGTGCAATGTTCTCCACATTGCCGCTATAGACCCGGTTCTCGCCGGGCAGCGCGGAGAGCGCCAGATCTGCCGCCAGACGGTACCTAGTTCCGTACTGTTTTGAAAGGTCGGTGGCCAGAATCGGTCCGGCAAAAAAGGTGGAGAGCTGCGCGCCGGTGTTCCGATAGTTAAAGTCGGCCATGCTGATGCCGGCGATGGGGATGGGAAAGCTGTAGGTTCCCTCGTACATTGCGCCGCCCACCAGCGAGACGATGCGCTTCTGGCTGGTCGGCTCGACGACGCGCTCGCCGTTCTTGATCTTCAACTCGCGCAGTCCCTGATCGGTCTCGCTATACATGGGATCGTCGGAGCGATGCACGGCCGCCAGACCTTCCACATAGTGCGGAGTGTTGATGGCGTAGTCGGAGAACTTCAGGGTTCTTTGAAGTTGAAAATCGCGTCCCGCCGCATTCAGGGTCTGTTGCGCGGAGATGGAACTGAACAGATTGAACTGGTTGCCCTGGCCGTCGTTCACTAAAGCGAAGTTCTGGGTTTCCACATTGACGACGACGCTGCTCCTGGCACCGCGCTGGCTCAACGTCTGTCGTACCTCGCGGAAGCTGACGCCGTCGATCCAGATCTTGCCACTGTAGAGCGTCTCGTCCTGCGTCTTCGGTTCCACGCCCACCACATAGCACTGAACGCCGTCGATCATCTCCGTTCCCAGAAGTTTGTAGGTATAACGCTCGTTCAACGTCAATTCAAGCGGCTGGGTCAGAACCTTTTCCGGCTCCAGTTGCGGCAGCGGAAACTCGTGCTTATTGCTGAATTTCACGCCATTCACATAGAACTCGGTCTGCGCGAATTCCATCTTTCCACCGCGCTCGAAAAACTGTTTGAGGCGCATGGAAATATCGAAGGCCTGAGCCACGGTCGTGCTCTCGAAGTGCAGGTTCATGAAGCTGGAGGCCTGATAGTTCTCCAGCCGCCGCTTCTGGGCCTCGCGATATTGTTGCCAGCGAGCAATAATCTCTTCTACGCTGAGATCGACTCCGCTCTTGACCTCGACCTGGTCGTACACCTTTGTTTCGGTGCTGTCTTTCTCGTGAATACCGACCAGAACAAATTGATTGGCGCACGCGCAGGTTGCGGTCAGGCCCGCAGTGTCGTTCTTCGGCTCGCTTGCGGAGATTCGCTCTCCGGATTCTGCGTCGAACCACTGAATCTCGTATTGTGACTTGGCCGTGCCCTCGATAGTTACCGTTACGGGATGATTGGAAAGGCCATGAACCGGTGCCAGCACAATCATATCTCCCGATTTCCCACCGCCGAACCAGTCAGCGTCGTCGCTCTTTGCGCCGTCCACTGTGAGCGTGAAGGGCAATGCCTTGCTATTCAGGCGCATAAGGCTGGCGGGAATCGAACGCGTCAGGAAGCGTTCGGCCGCACACAGTCGATTGGCAGAATCGATATCCGACGGCGTGGACCAGAGCATCTCGACCGTAGAGCCGGAGGCTGCCAGCACTGTGGTCAGAACCGATGCGGTCGAGGCGGTTCCGCTGTCCAGCTTGAGAATGAGGGGCTTGTTGAGCGCATGTTCGGCAATCCAGTCGGCGTCCGAACGCCACCCCTGCGCGTTGCTAGTCCCCAGCAGATCTGAGTACAAGGCGAGCCGCTTGACGGTGTCGCCATTCTGGCCGATGAAGCCAGCCGGAAAGACGACTGCCAAACGCAGGGCAGAGTTGCCCGACTTGGCAGCAACCGCCAGACGCAGCAACGCAAAGACGAAGTGATCGGAAGCCGTCTGCGGCGCGTCGGGTTCGAGAATCACTCCACGCACGGCGGGAGCAGAAAGAGGTGCCTGTTTCAGAAAGTCGGCTACCTGCTCGGTGATCTGCGCTTCGGTTTCCTTGCCGGTGAGCGCTTCGGAGGTAATGCCCAGGTGCAGCCAAACCTGCGCACTGGCTGGCAGGCTCTGAAGAGCCTGCGCCTGCTCGGCAAACTGCTGGGTGAAGTCGCCCTCCGCGTTGAACCGAAAGACGACCTTCGGCAGCACGATGGGCGACTCCTCACCGCATCGGTTTGCCGCCTTCAGGCTGTCGCTCAGACTTTGACCGCTCCCCGGCGCGGGAATTGAGACCACATCTCGCGGCAGACCGCCTTGTGCTACTGCTGTTGCCAGCGAACAACCGGAAAAGAGAAGGAGAGTGGCGATGCACAGCAGGCCCGACCTTCTGGAGCAGGCTAGCGTTGACGAGAGAAGCGACGGATTTATCATCATTTGGGATCACTGGCCCTGGATGCAGTTGAAAAGCTCGAGCGATTCATCGGTGCTAAAGAGGCAAACCGCACAACCTCGGAGGTGCCAGACAAACTGGAGAGCCGCTCCATTCGGCCTAGATCGATAGCACGCCAGCCGGTGTAGCGTTAACGGAGTTGCCACTATGCGAAACATTGCCGGCGATCCGCGTCAACTCCTCGTTATCGCGAAGCCGGGCTCCTGCGTTGTAACTACAGAACGGGATCAGTTGCCCATCGGTGGTGACGTACTGAATGATGCATCGCCGGAGACGGCGCAGATTGTAACTATGCGCATCCATAAAGTGCATGCCAGCAACGAAGATGCCATTGAAGCCGCGCTTTGCCCATCCTTCGGATCGGCCCTCCTGCTTGTCTTCCCACGCGTCAAGGCTGCGCAGCAGGCGCTGGAAGGTGAGTTCGGGAGGGGCCTTGCGCCGATCGAGGCACTGCGATAACTGGGCGAACGGACGAATCCTTGAAATCTGGCGCTCGATCAGACCTTGCTCTGCGTAGGGCTTAATACTCGTCATGCCGCGCAGGAAGCTGTCGAGATCGAAAAAGCTGCTCAGGCAGAATGGCTTGTTGTTGTCGTCCACATAGAAGAAGGTGCCGATGGAGCAGTGCGCATCGCTAAGCGGCGGATGCATCTTTTCATTGCGGACGCGTTCGATGGCGCGGCTAAGCAGGGAAATAGAGTTGAGCGGAAACCAGTCGTCGGGGAAACGGGTCAGCCCGGTCTGCTCGCCAAATGCCTGGGCCATGGCGGCCAGGTTGAACGGCTCGGCACCGTCGTTGGCCAGCGCGATGCGTCCTACATCTGCTGCCGGTTGAATGCTGATGCCGGTGACGAACTTGTTGTGTTCCAGCGCGAACTGAAAGATCGGGCCGAGCTGGTCGACATTAACCGAACTCATGATGGTCGGCACCAGCACCAGCCGCATATTCGTCTGCTCGATGCTGCGCACGGCGGCCAGCTTCTTGTCCAACAGCCGCTGGCCGCGCATCTTAAGATAGACATCGTCGTTCATACCGTCGAACTGCAGATAGAGTGTGTGCAGTCCTGACTCTTCGCAGATCTTGGCGTAGTCCGGATCGACGAAACGGCTGCCGTTGGTGGCCACCTGAAGATGGGTAAAGCCAAGATCGCGTGCAGTGCGAAGAATCTTAGGAAAATCGGGGTGCAGCGTTGGCTCACCCCCGGAAAACTGGACGCTGCGGCAGGGCACGGGCCGGTTCAACAGCGCCTTGAGCATCTTGACCACCACTTCCATCTCCAGAAAGTAGTGGCTGCCTTCGCCATTGGCCTCGGCAAAGCATATCGGGCATTTGAAGTTGCAGTGATTGGTGATGTCGATAACGGCCAGGCACGGCTCGTTCTGGCTTCCCATCTCGGTGCCGCAGCATCCTGTGGCAGATGGCGCCTGAGCCGAGTCGAACTCGGGAAAGATCAGCTTGTTCCACTCTTCCAGCCTGCGGTAGAGCGCCGTATCGGAGAAGATCAGATCTTCATGGGACGTATGGCAGGGACACTCTGAGCGCTGGTAAACCTTGCCTTCGCGATCGAAGATTGCCGATTGGGATGGCTTGCCGCAGCGAGGGCATAGGGAAGAGACCGTGTCAATCATCACATCGCTTACAAGCGCATTCAACGTATGCCTTCCAACGCTAAGTCTCAGTTTCATATAGCTTACACGAAGGCTTTCAAACAAGTGCGAATCATCGCGGATCCGGATGAGGAAGAAAGAAAGCGCGAAAATAAATTCGCTGCTGCAACCGTGTGGAATGAAGCCTATTTTCCGCCTCTTTCGCCTCCGATCAGGATCGCGGCGGGAATGATCCACAGGCCGCCGACCAGGGTGAGGGCAACGCCCACGGAGGTGACCAGGCCCATCTCGGCCAATGGCGGAAAGGTTGCCGTCAGCAACGCGCCAAAGCCGATGATGGTGGTCAGGTTGGACTGAATCAGCGCCGCGCCCGAGGCCTTGGCTACATCGAGAATGCTGTTGGACGCGCTCTCCAGATAGCGGCGCACCAGATGAATCCCATTATCGATGCCGATGCCGATGATGAGCGGAATTGCTGTAACGGACATGAAGCTGAATGGATGCCCCATGAGCCGGAGCAGGCCAAACGTCACAACAATTGCGAAGACGATCGGCATCAGCACCAGCAGAGTAATGCGCCAGTTGCGGAAGGTGAGATAGACGATCGACATGATGGCCATGACGGTCCACAGCAAAGCTCTTCGGCTATCGCGCAGCACCTGGCTCTGCAGGTCGCGGTCGATCTTTTCGAAGGAAAACTCCACAAAGGGACCGTACTGCTTGCGCCAGGAGTCGAGCACCGCGCTGGGAATCGCCTCCTGCGCATTGGGGTCGGTAGCGTAAAAGGCGATGGCGGCGACGTAGCTGCCGTCTCCGGTCTTGCGCAGACTGTTATCGAGCAGACCAGTTGGCAGGTAAGGCGTGGCCGATTCCAGAGTAAGGGGCTCCGCGTGATCTACCAGTCTGCGCAGTTGCTCGATGTAGGGAAGATACGGCTCAGTGCGCAGGCCGTTTTCGCGCAACGAATCCTCCAGTGCGCGGGCCGCGGCATTTATGTCGACATGGGTGAGCGTTGCAGCACGTTGCTTCTGCGTCTGGACGGAAGGAAGCAACTGGGTGGGAGAGAAGATCGATTTGACGGCGCCGCGTTGCCGATAGGATTCCAAGCCAGCCGTCAGACCTTCGGCGCGACGTAACACCTCCTGCTGATCGCCCGCAATCAGCAGAAGCGTGGGGCTGCCCTCGATGCCGAACTTTGCCGAGAGCAGGTTCTGCGCGACCACGGCAGGACTGTTGGCGTCGCCCATGGCGTCGAAGCTGCCGCCCATTTTGATGCCGGGCAACAAAGAGAGTGAGAGTAGAAAGAGACCGGCGGCAACCGCTACGACCGCGCGCGCGTGCCGTCCGACAAAGTTGAGCGAACCGCGCGCCACGGCAGGCAGAAAACGGAAGGTGATGCCCTGGGGTGAAAATGGCCGGATGTACCGGTTCCACAACTGCATCAGCGCGGGCACCGTCAGCAGTGTGTGAAGCATCATCATGAACATTCCAACGGTGAGAATGAAGCCGAACTCCGCCAGCGCTTTGAAGCTGGAGGTGGCCAGCGCGGCCGTGGCGGAGGCCGCCGTCAATATGCAGAGAACGATGCTGACCCCGGTGGTCTCATATGTACGCATTATGGCTGCGTTGAAGCTGCCGCCGCTGGCCCACTCCTGTGGCGAGCGGTTGAAGAAGTGCACGACCTGATCGTCGCCCAGGCCGGCCAGAATGGCGATGAATGAGAGGCTGATCAGATTTACTTCGCCGGGATAGAAGCTGGCGATGCCGGTAGTCCACAAAATCCCCAGGCCGGTGGGCAGCAGCGACAAGAGAAGCAGCGGGACACTGGGATAGACCAGCAGGCACAACAGCAGGCTGGCGACGATCGAGACCAATGAAACACGGCGGATGTTCCTCTCGACGAACTTGTGGTCCTGCTCCGCGTACACATAGGCACCGGCGGGAATGGCGCGCACGCCGGAGCTGCGCAGTTCGGGATCGGCCTCGGCGCTCTGGATATGCGCGTGCGTCCATTGCATGATCCGTTCGGCGGATTTGTAATCCACCGCCGACTCGCGCGGCTCGGCGATAATCAGCAGCGCCTTGTGATCCCGGCTGTAGAAGCGGTCTCCCGATCCCCAGGAGAGGTCGAAGTTGGAAAACTGCGAGAAACTCTCGCCATTGCCTGCCGTCACGCTCATCAGGCCTAGCGGATCGGCGACAAAGTAATCTGCACCCAGTGTGGAAAACGGCGTGACCAGTTCGATGGCAGCACGGCGCACGTTTTGATGAATCTGCCGCGGATTCAGCCTCTGCTCCAACGCATCCGTTTGGCCGGGCAGAGCGTAGGAGGGAAAGTGCCAGGAAAAGAGCCGCGCCAGATTGAGCAGCTCCTCTTCCTGTAGGCCGCTGCGCTCCTGTTTGAAGAGTCCACTGGAAGACATCTCCGTGGTGAGCCGGTCGGCCATCGCTTCCATCGCTTCGCTGCTGTCTGCTTCACCCTCCGGGGCCTGAACCACCACAAAGAGCTGGTCGCCGTAGCCTAGTTCCTTGCCGATCTGGCTGGCAGCCTGCCATTGCGGATCGCGGCTCCCGAACAGATCGGTCAGTTCGGTGCCGGTGCGCAGGTTGTGGATGTTGGCAAGCAGAAACAGGGTCAGCAGAAGCGCCGTCCCCGCCACCAACCCCGGATGGCCGATCACCAGCCGTCCCAGCCAGCGCATGAAGCGAAGCATCATGACGCACTCTCCGTGGCCGGTCGGCGCGCAAGAAAGAGGATGTGAGCCAGAGGAAGACGGTTGCGGAAGCGGCGCGACTCGACCTGCATTCCAGCCTCCTCCAGAGCGCTCTGGTACTGCGCGGCAGAGAGAATCGTGGGGCCGCTGCTGACTCGCTCGGAGAAGAATAGCAGCCGATCCAGACCCACGGCGAGAGCGCTGCGCAGCCCGCGTTCGCGGTCATGCACTCGGAAGATCAGCCGGCCACCGGGTTCCAGCGCGGCGCAGCAACGATTCAGCAGCGCCTGTTGTTCCTCGGCAGACAGATATTGCAGAACATCCAAAATGAGAATCAGACCGGCCGGGGGCAGGGCGAAATGGCGCACGTCCTGCACACATGTCTCCGCGTTCAATGCGCGCAGCGCCTGTTGGGCCACGGCGATCCGGTGAGCGTTCAAGTCGCAACCGACCAGACGCCGGTCTCTGTCGTGGAAGGCGGCAAAGCACAACGCCATTCCGTAGCCGCAGCCCAGATCCACCACCGTTCCCGAACCAAGCTCCTCGGCGGCCAGTAGGGTAAAGATCCGGTCCAGGCGCATCTTCCAGCGAACAAAGCCACGGTCGAATTGGGCGCTTTTGGCAAAGGCCCGATTGACGAAACGAATGCGCTCGCGCAGGCCGCGCTGAGAGGGCGCAGTGCAATACACCACGGCTGCGGTGACGATAGCTGCAACGCCACCCACTAGCAGACCCACCACCAGGCTTCCCAGCACCCAGGATGCGAGCTGCTCTTTCAGTTGCGCGACGGAGATCGCCGTCAGATGCCAGGGACGGAACGATCCATGGCGCAGAAAGCCCCCCACTTCCACCGAGCTGAGCACTATCAGCGGCTGCAAGAGTGGATTGTTGATAAATGTGCTGGCCAGGGTCAGGGGCTTGTTCAGCCGCAGCAACACGGCCAAGCCAATGGCGACCAGGGTCTGCAAGCCGTAGATCGGGACGATGCCAATGAAGACTCCGCAAAAGACTGCAGCCGCAGCCGAAGCAGGGTCAAGCCGCTCGGTCAGCAGGGTAGCTGCGAATTTGCGAATATAAGCTTTTAAGCTTCGTTGCACCGCTTGGCCTTTTCTTGAGAATACGTAATTACCGTCCGGATACAACCGACAACTCGCCGCTCGCCACCTTTTCCCCCAGCGCGCTGACCGTGCCTTCAATGCAAGCCATGGTTCCGGTCTGGGTCAGCACTGCGGTCTCAATGCGCAACTGCGTTCCGGGCGGCACGGGCTTGAAGAACTTGAAGCGGTTGACCGCGGCCAGCAGCGCCGATCCCATGGTCTCCGCGGGCGCAGAAGATCCCATCATCACCGCCGCCGTCTGCGCCACCGCCTCGATAATCAACACCCCGGGCAGAATCGGACGGGTGGGAAAATGTCCCGCAAAGACAGGGTTCTCCCCATCGACCGAGAGCCATGCGACGCAACGAACTCCCGGCTCCAGCTCCTCGACCCGGTCGATCCATAGAAAGGGTGGACGATGGGGAATGATCTTCTCGATTTCGTTTCGCTCCATCACTTTGGCTTGTACACCTCGAAGGTTTCTGCAGGCAACTTCTCGTTCAGCGTGGTGAAGTTGATGAGGAAGACGCTGTTGACCCCGCTCTTGCCGTCCACTTCCAGCGAGCGCGGCAGAAAGTCGCGCTTGTCGAGCTTCACCACCAGATAATTCAGGCGGCGGCGAAAAGCCTCGGTGCGCGGGACAAACCTCAGCTCGTACTCCCGGCTGTTCTCCTGCGCAACGATGGTGAATTTCTTCTTCAGTCCCTCGATGGAATTTTCCCTGCTGAAGGCCGACTGGGCGCGGCGAACGCCGCTGCCGATATCCAATACCTCGGTGTTTCCATCCCCGTTGGTTACGTTGAGATAGTTCGTATTAAAGCGGATGCGCATGGAGTTAGGCGCAAAGTACTCCAGTGAGAAGCGCGTCATACCTTCGGCGCAGAACTTGCCATGTAGCACCATGGGTTTGACCATCAGCCTGGAGTTGCGGGTTTCGACCACGCTGCCGCAGCCGGTCGTGAACTTGTCCTGCGCCTGCTGCACACCGCCCCAGACGCGCATCAGCAGATCGTCGGATTGCGCCGCCAGCAGCGACGGCAGCATCAGCAGCGCGAGAACAAAGCAAACCCGGCGGCACAGATTCATATCAAGCTCCCATAAAGCGAAATGCGAGCGACCAGAGGCAGATGCGTACCGTATCGCGCACCGGCTTCATTTTGGATCGCGCCTGACCGTTGTCGTAAACCATGCGAATGGGGGCGTGGGCGATCGAGCAACCCGCGAGCCCCATCTTGATGAGCACCTCCATCTCGAACTCGTAGCGCTGGCTGCGCAGTTTGACGCGGTTCAGACATTCGAGGCGAAAGAGCCGGAAGCCGCTTTGGCTGTCTTTAATCTCGCAGCCGACCAGCGCCGAGGCCAGACGGCTGCCGATGGTGTTGGAGTAATAGCGCGCGCGCGGCATCAGGGCACGGTCAAAGGTGCGGGCTCCAAGGACCAGATCCGCCTGCGTCTCCCGGGCCACTCGCAGCAGGACGGGGATATCCTGGGGCAGATGCTGTCCGTCGCCATCGAGCGTAATGGCGTGGGTAAAATTCTGGGTGTGAGCATGGGTGAGACCACGTCGCAAGGCGACCGCCTTTCCGCAATTTGTGGGCGATTCTATGCAGAAAGCCCCTGCACTGCGAGCCGCCTCCGCCGTACCATCGCTCGATCCGTCGTCGATTACGATGACCGATTCGACGTGCTGCCGGGCTCCTTCAACCACCTGAGCGATGTGGGAGGCTTCATTGAATGCGGGAATAAGTGCGCATATTCTCATCGTTCAGGATAGCCGCAGACAGATTCGGGGAGCCGGCCAGCACGAACTCGAAGCCGCGCTGCTTCAACTCGTCGATCACCCCGGGCAGGGCCTCCAACATGACCTGTGCTCCCTTTGGGCGATGGTCGTGCATCAAAATGATGTCTCGACTGGTCACTTTGCTCAGAATACGGCGGGCAAGCACACGAGAGTTTCGGATAATCGTATCATGGCTCCGGACACGCCAGGATACATACTCCAACCCCGCATTTTGCAGCGCAAAACGCAACAGAGGATGACGCAGGCCGACCGGGGAGCGGAAGTAGCGCGTCCTTATTCCGCAGATGCGCTCAATGCACTCCGAGCCGCCTTCGATCTCATATCGCAGGCGTCGCGGCGAGAGAAAACAGAATAGCGGTCGATGCGACCATGTGTGGTTGGCAATCAGATGACCTTCTTCCCAGGCTCGGCGCACGATCTCCGGATGCTGCTCGGCACGCTGGCCAACGACAAAGAAGGTCGCTTTCACGTTCTTTTCACGCAGCAGGTCAAGCAGCAGGGGCGTATCGACGGGATCGGGGCCATCGTCGAAGGTCAGCGCCACACAGCCATCCCGTTCCACCTGCGAACGGTTGGCAACCAACCATTGACTGCGCGGATAAAAGAGCAGGTAAAGCATCACCCCCGTGCCGGTGCTATAAAGAACGGTCTCAAGCAGGAAGCGCGCAAGAGAAAAAGGATAGAGCAGAGCCAACGAGGCATTGGTGACACAAAACAAGAGAAGAAAGAGCGCTGTCCGCGCCATGTCGATCCTTCCGAAACTACAAACCAACCACGGGAATGGCGGTTTCAGTGTAGCATCGGCCCAGTCGGCATAAAACCCGCGATGCAATGCTTTGCCAGTCGGGAGCCTGATATTCACATCCCACAATTACGCGCTTTACGGCGTAGCGCGCGGCACTCTAAGATGGCATCAAGCCCTTGCAAATCGCTTGGATCTGTCTCCCGTCGGAGAGAAGAGAATAGAGTCGGCTCATATTGAGAGTTCTGCTCGTAAAGCCGCGACATCTGGCCGCTCATTTCGGTCTTGCACCGTTTTTCAGCACCGAGCCGCTAGGACTGGAATATATTTCGGCGGCACTCTGCGCGCATGGACACCAGGTTCGCATCGTCGACATGTGTTTTGAACGCCGCAGCATGGCGCGAATTGTCCGGCGTTTTCGCCCGGAACTGGTGGGCATCTCCTGCCTGCACATTCTGGACGTTGCCGCGACCTTGCGCCATGTGGAAGACATAAAGCGCACGGATGCTTCCGTATTCGTTGCCGTGGGCGGCCACTCCGTGGCTTCGTTCCCGGAGGCTCTGGAAGGGGCGCACAGAATCGATGCCATCTGCATGGGAGAAGGTGAAAGCGGAATGGTCGCTCTCTGCGATGCCTTGCAGAATCGCCGTCCTCTTGATGAACTTCCATCCCTGTTGCTGCCTACCGACGATGGACGATTTGTCTCGACCGGCGAGGCACGCGAGTGGCTGGAGATGAATCATGTCCACCCGCCGGACCGCGCCGCAGTCGAGGCCTATCGCAAACACTACGTCTGCCTCAACTACATGCCGGTGTGGACGATGGAGACCACGCGCGGCTGTCGGCATCGCTGCAAATTCTGTTCTGTCTGGCAGTTCTACAAAGGCAGTTGTCGCTATCATTCCGCGCAGAATGTGAGCGCAGACTTCCAGCGGACCGGTAAGAATGTCTTTGTCATCGACGATCTTTTCTGGGCCAACCCGGAGCGCAGCGAGGAGTTGGTCCGCGAGTTGCTCGCCAGCGGCGAACGCAAGAACTGGATACTGGCGCAATCGCGCGTGGATCTGGTCGCCCGAAGCGCCGACCTGCTTCGGCTATGGCGACCGCTGGCTAAGAACTTCGACATCTTCTTCGGTTTCGAGTCGCCGACCCGCAAGGGGTTGGACTCATTGCATAAAGGAAGCGACGTCGCCAAGACACTGGAGGCCGTTCGCGTGGCCCGGGAGTACGGCTTTGGCGTGACCGGTAACTTTATCGTCGATCCCGACTTCAGCGAGGAAAACTTCTTCGAGTTATGGGAGTTCATCGAGGCCCATCAGCTCTTCCGCGTTGGCTTTACCATTCTTACGCCGCTGCCCGGCACAGAGTACTTCGAGCAGGTTCGCAAGCATCTCAAGGTGATGAACTGGAGTCAGTACGATCTTCATCATCTGCTCTGGAAGCCGCGCCTTCCGGTGGAGCGCTTCTTCGAACTCTATTGCGAGACATGGCGTCGCACGGTGCTGAACGCCGCCGGACGCAAAAAGTGGTGGCAATGGCTGCCGCAGGTCGATCTTCGCCACATTGGCCAGATGGCTCGAATCCTCATTCGCTCGCAACAGCTGATGAATCCGCGCGCCTATCTGGCCGAGTACAGCATCCCTGCGGACGCGGAATAGGACGCGCGATGAATCTCCACTGGTGGGATGAGGCGCACAATACGCTGTGGCGGATCGCCGATTGCGCGGATCTGCTGGAGTTGCGCCGTGGCGCGCGGCTTGCAGCGCGAGCCGTAGCACCGCTGCTTGCGCAGGCGCGCCCCACCTGCGATTGGACCGAAGACAAATCGCGCGCCCTGGCAGTTCTGGATGCAGAAGGGCTGACCTGGATTCTTGCCTCCGCGCACAACAAACCTGCCATGCCGCTGGCTCTGGCAATTTGGGAGCTGGCCAGCGTGGACGCTGGCGTTGCCACATGCAGCCTTTCGGGAAGCTTGGCGCAGATGCCCATTCGCGACTTTGGAACCGAGCCGCAGCGTGATCACTATGTGAACCGCGGCGAGCTGCGCCACGGCGCTCTTTGCCTGACCGAGCCGCTTCCCGGCGCGGGTGCGGATGCGATGTTTCTTGCCGGTCGAATGGAACTGGCCGGCTCAGGCGCGGACGGCGAGCCTCTGTTGCAGATTCACAAGCGTGGACGCTTCATCAGCCACATGGACTTTGCGCAGTTTGTGGTGGCCGCTGTGCAGGGCGACGGCACGGGCACGCGCGGCAGCGCTCTCGTGATTCTTGAACCGGGAGACGCAGGCGACTTCGAGCGCGGCGCGTCGGTGCGCAAACTGGGGCACCGCTTTGCTTCGACCACCGATCCGGTCTTCCGTCTCACGGTTCCGGCCTCGCGTATCGTCGGAGGCTACACGATAGAAGAGGGATCGTTGGTACCGCGCTTCAGCCATCGCACCTTGCTGGAACCAGCTCTGCTCAGAATGCGCGCTCTGCTCGGCCTGATGACCGCCGCCAAAGCGCTCTCTGCCGTGCGGGACTGCTTCGATTCCTCCGCACAGCGCAGCGACGACGCGGAGTTCCGGCTCTCCATGGCTGATCTGTGGGCTACCGGCGAAGCAGCAGCCTCGCTAGGCTTCTGCGCGGCGCGTCTCTGCGACAAACTGGACGGGGCAAAAGATCGTTCTGGCAGCGATGCAAGGCTGGCCGCGATCTTCGCTCCGGCAGCAAAACTCTTCAGCAGCAACCGCATCCCGGAGTGCCTACGGCAGGTAGCCGCTTGGGGCGACTCCGGCGCAGTCGCCACCAGCGATCTACACGACCGGCTGATCGATGCACAGATTGAAGAGATGTACATGGGCCCCTCCGCGCTGCAACGCCGCCTGGTTTCGGCGGCGATGACCGACGCCCGCTTTCTGGCCGGGTTCGAGCAGTGGACCGGCGAGATGGATACACTTGCGCGATGCCTGCCACAATCCGGTCTGCGCACTCTTGCCGAAGCGATGCGGCTATGGCATTGGACCCTGGAGCGGCTGCGGCAACAAGTCGATGCGCGCGGGGCCATGCTCTATTGCGACTCACGTCAGGGTGTGACCTTTGCCATGGCGGACGCGCTCTGCGGACTGCTGGCGGCGCGTTCCTTGGCTTTGGATGTTCTGGAGAGGGAGATCAATCGTCAGCGGTCGGAGATGAAATATGCGTCCATATTCCGCGATCTGAGCATCCTTGCGTCGGGCCGCACCGCAGCGCGCGCGTCGCAGACCTGCGTGGAACTGCTCTGCGGCTACGCGCAGCGATTTCCCGTCTCCAGCGCCGAGCGAAGAGCGCTTGCACAACTACAGGCAGAACTTTGTGCCAGTCTGAGCGGCACCATGGATGCGCGCGAACGGATTGCGGAATTTCTGCGCGGCGCGGGCCGCAAGATCGCCAGCACGGCAATCTGAAGGGCATCAACGGAACTTCAACGCATCAATCCCAGCGCCGACGTTGCGCTCAGAAATCCACGCGATAAAGATCCGACCGGGTCCAGAAGGACTCTTCTACCTCTGAGTAATTCGCCGACCGGCTGGTTGCGGAAGTAGCCGATGCTCCGGTAATGCGCGATGAAATAGAGGACGCGCAGAAATATCTTCCAGCCGAGGGGCGCAAAGAACGTGGGCTGAATCAGCGAGACGGCGCGGCCCTCTTTAACCTCCTCGGCGAACCCCTGAAAGCTCGTGGCGCGCGTCAACGAGAGCACGGAGCTGGCCAGCAGCAGATGGCTGTCGCCACCGCCGACGACTGGCTTTCCCGCGTACCTTGCCAACTCCAGCACACGATCATTCTCCTTCCGGCTGCGCATTCCGTTGTACTCCAGCGCGTGAATCGCCCATCCGTAGCGGCGCAACAGCGCCTCGGCGGGAATCCTGCGTCCGGGCTCCTTGCCCCAGGGAACCAGGGGATGATTGAAGACCACCAGCGATCCGCTGGCGCGCAGCATCTCGAACAGGTCGTCCAGGCGACGCTCCCGGGCCGTCAGCTGCAGCTCGGAATGGAGCTGCTCAATCCCCGCTGCGGGCATTCCCGTGACTCCCAAGTGAAAGAGATAGTCGTCAAAATAGATGGATATCTCTTCGCCCAGGGGATTACGGTGCGCCTCTTCCGGATGCGCGCGCAGCAGTTCGACGCTTCCCGCCACTTCGTCGTGGTCGGTGATTCCCAGGTGAACGCCGATAAAGCCGAGCGCCGTAGCGCTGGCGGACTCGGTGAGAAACACATCCTCGACCGTGAGTGGGGAACGATAGAAAATGTCGGCATAGTTCAGATCGGCGATTGCGGACAGTCCGAATGCCGATTGCAGCAGGCCGCGAAAGCGCCGCATAAAGCGCAGCTTGACCACCTCGTTGAGAAAAGCCATATTCTCAATGGAGTACCGGGAGTGGTTGTGCAGCGAGACTGCGTGCCCGAACTCCTGCGCGGGCTGCGCACAGCGGCGATAACTGTAGTCTTCAATGGCCCAGCAATCGGTTGTCGACATGGCACCGTCTTACTCCGCTTCCCTGTTCGCAGGCTGAACGAACAAAAGGGTGCTTTACACTCAGTAGACAGACAGTAGTGCGTCTTCGCGAGGGCACTGTATTCGGATTCTTTCACAGTTGAGAGGCTCTCCGTCCATGGGACTCGATCGCAACTTCGCGTGCTCGACCCTCTCTTCGCTGGAAGGGACGGCTTCGTGTGCCTCGGAGGAGCCGGAGCAGCTGGTCGATCTCTCTGCCCCGCGCCGCACGACCGAGCACTATCGCCGTCCCGTGGAGCGGCCCTTCACCGCCGCGGAGCGGGATCAGGTAACGGTCCTCTTCGGCGGCTTCACCTGGAAGCACGAGCGATTCATCGAGGCCATTCTGCGCGCCAGCGGTTATCGCTGCCAGAGGTTGCCCACTCCCGATGTAGAAGCCTTCACCTTTGGCCGGGAGTTCGGCAATAACGGCCAGTGTAACCCCACCTATTTCACGATCGGAAACCTCATCAAGTTTCTGCGTTCGCAGGAAGATCAGGGCTACTCTCGACTGGAGATTCAGGAGAAGTACATCTTCTTCTCCGCTGGCTCCTGCGGCCCCTGCCGCTTCGGTATGTACGAGTCGGAGTACCGGCTGGCGCTCCAGAACGCGGGCTATGAGCGATTCCGCATCGTGCTTTACCAGGCCGAAGAGGCCATCAAGGCGGCGGCCGACAATCCCGGATTGAACTTCACGCTGGACTTCAATCTGGGCGCGCTCAACATGCTGAACTTGGGCGACGTCCTCAACGACCTCAGCTATCGCATTCGCCCCTTCGAGGCCGTTCCCGGAAGCTCCGATCGAGCGATTGCCGATGCAGTCGATCAATTGAGCCATTTCCTCGAAACTCGCAAGCAATTCGAGATTCTCGAACGCGCGCCTCGTTGGCTTGCCTCGTCGTTGCGCCGCACCCCGAAGCTACGGGGAGTTCTCAACGCCACAGGCAAAATTCTGAATCATCTCTACGGCGTGGAGTTTGTCGGCCAGATGCGGCAGGCGCGCGAGCGTCTGGATGAGGTCGAAGTCGATCACACCCGCGTCAAGCCGGTGGTCAAGATCGTCGGCGAGTTCTGGGCGCAGCTCACTGAGGGCGACGGCAACTTCAACATGTTCCGCTTCCTCGAAGCCGAAGGCGCACAAGTGCATGTGGATTCCATCGGCGGCTGGATCGGCTATCTGCTGCATCAGGCCCGCATCGGAATGGAAGCGAAGAAAGGTCTCGACGATCCCTGGCCAGAGGCCCGCTGGTGGCAGTGCGGCAAGCGGCTGGACAACATGTGGAAGTATCGCCGCAAGTGGTTGCTTCTGCACTCCAGTGAAGCACTATGGAGCTTTCAGTATGCGCGAACCGCCCGTCTTCTGGGCGGAATCACGCCTCGCCTTCTCTCGCAGCGCGAGCTGGCGCGTCTGGCCCACCCTTTCTATCACACCATGGCGCGCGGCGGAGAGGGGCATCTCGAGGTGGCCAAGAACGTCTACTACACCACGCACGGACTCTGCCACATGGTGCTAGCGCTCAAGCCGTTTGGCTGCATGCCCTCCTCGCAGTCCGATGGCGTGCAGTCGGCCGTGGTCAATCGCTTTCCAGAGATGATCTTTCTGCCGGTTGAAACCTCGGGCGAGGGCGAAATCAACGCCCATAGCCGTGTGCAGATGGCTCTGGGCGAGGCCCGCGTCAAGGCGCGCGCGGAGTTCGATCATGCGCTCGCTTCCACCGGCAGATCGCTCGTCGAGATCAAGGACTATGTTGCTGCTGGTCATCGGCCACTTCGCAGTCCGTTTTATCCAATTCCACGCCGCCGCGGCATCGCCGGCACAGCCGCCAACTTCGTCTTGCACGTCGGCGATCTCATCGATGGGCACGCCGAGCTGGCCCGGCTCCCCGGAGAGCATTGAGTTGACGATGCCCGATAAAACCCGGCGTTGCGGCGGTCCCTGCGGCGACATTCTCTTCTTCGTGGGTGTGGACGTCGGTTCCACAACGGTCAAGGCGGTGGTGGTCGCCGTGGACGGAGGTCGCGTCCTCTGGCGCGACTATCGCCGCCACGACACGCGCCAGCCCGAGATGCTGCGCGATTTTCTGCTGCGGATGGAGAGTGAGGTCGGCATTGCGCCCGGCAACTGCCGCATCTTCATCACAGGTTCCGGAGGCTCCGCGCTCGCCGCGCCGATTGGCGCGCGCTTCGTGCAGGAGGTCAACGCCGTCGCCCTTGCCGTCGAGAAGCTGCATCCCGAAGCCCACTCCGTCATCGAACTCGGCGGCCAGGACGCCAAGATCATTCTCTTTAAAACAGAGATTGGCAGCGGGCGACGTCGCAAGATTGCCTCCATGAACGACAAGTGCGCTGGAGGCACCGGCGCGGTCATCGACAAGATTCAGGCCAAGCTGAAGATTCCCGCAGATCGGTTACCGCATCTGGCCTATCGCGGCGTGCGCATCCATCCCGTAGCGGGCAAGTGCGGCGTCTTTGCCGAAACCGACATCAACGGCTTGCAGAAGCAGGGTCTTCCGCCCGACGAGCTGATGGCCTCGCTCTTCGATGCCATCGTTCTACAGAATCTAACCGTGCTCTCGCGCGGCCATACGCTTCTGCCTCATGTTCTTCTGCTCGGCGGGCCCAACGCCTTTCTGCGTGGAATGCGCGAGGCGTGGCAACACAACATTCCCCTGCTCTGGAAAGAGCGTGGAGTCGAACTGCCGCCCGGTCAGTCAGCCGAGGATCTGATTCAGGCCCCGCCGGACGCAGTGTATTTTGCGGCGCTAGGCGCGGTCGAGTTCGGGCTCGGCGAAGCCGAGGAGACCGGTCGCTACCTCGGCAGAGCTGCGCTGGAACGATCTCTCGATGCCAGAAGCCACAAGCGTAAGACCGCCTTCCGAAGCTCCGGCCTATGCGCTTCCCCGGAGGAATTGCAGGCCTTCAAAGCCCGCTACCAGCCCTCTCAATTCATTCCCGCCCCATTTCAGCGCGGCCAACGGGTCGAGGCCTTTGTCGGTCTCGATGGCGGTTCCACGTCCACCAAGGCGGTGCTTCTCTCGCAGAGCGGCGAGGTGCTGGCCAAGGCCTATCGCCTCTCCGAGGGCAACCCGATTGCGGATGCCATCGAGGTTCTTGGTCGTCTTCGCCGCCAGGTGGAAGTGGACTCCAGCGCCAGCCTGAAGATTCTCGGGGTGGGAACCACCGGCTACGCCAAGGACATTCTGCAACAGGTGCTCTGCGCCGACGTGGCTCTGGCCGAAACCGTGGCGCACACCGAATCGGCGTTGCGCTATGTTGACGATCCGCATGTAGTCGTCGATGTCGGTGGGCAGGACATCAAGCTGATCCTGTTGCGTCAGGGTCGCGTCAGCGATTTCAGACTCAACGCGCAATGTTCGGCCGGCAATGGTTATTTTCTGCAATCCACCGCGGAGAGCCTCGGCATTCCCGTCGAGCGTTATGCCGAGACTGCCTTTGCCGCTCGCGCGATGCCGACCTTCGGTTATGGCTGCGCGGTCTTTCTGCAATCAGACATCGTCAACTTCCAGCGTCAGGGCTGGCGCGCCGAGGAGATTCTGGCCGGGCTGGCCACCGTGCTTCCGCGCAACGTCTTTCTGCATGTTGCCAAGGCCCCCAATCTCACCGCACTCGGCTCGCGCTTCGTTCTGCAAGGGGGCACGCAATACAATCTGGCCGTGGTCAAGGCAGAGGTCGACTTTCTGTGCTCCGGATTTCGCGCCACCGGCATCGAGCCGGAGATTGTGGTTCACCCGCACTGCGGCGAAGCGGGTGCCATCGGTGCTGGCCTCGAGGCCATACGCCTGTGGCGACTGGGGCGAGTCACAGCCTTCATCGGCATGGATGCCGCGAGCCGCATTCGCACCACCACCACATGCAATGAATACACCCGCTGCCGCTTTTGTACGAACGCCTGTCTGCGTACCTTTCTCGACGTGCGAATCGCTGGTGCTGACGATCCCGAAGCCGATCCTGCCTCGGCGGAGACGGCCTTGGTATCCGGCAGTCGGCGCATCATTCTTGCCGGTTGCGAAAAAGGGGCGGTAAACGATCTGCAATCAGTGCGCAGCATCCAAGCTCATCTGGATGCCACGCGCGCCGCACATCCCAACCTGGTCGAGAGAGCGGCCCGCGAAGTCTGGCAGTCGCGCCATCCGGAGAGTGTCGCCGACCCGCTCCCCGCGCGTGCCTGGAGTGCCGTCGCGCGCCGCCGGTTGGAACTCACCAATCGACGTCCTCTGCTGCGCATCGGAATCCCACGCGTCCTGAGCATGTACGCTTATGCGCCGCTCTTCAGCGCCTATCTGGAGAGCCTCGGCGTGCGCGCGGAGAACATCGTCTACTCGGACGTCACGACCGGCGAGATGTATCGAACTGGCTCCAGTCGCGGTTCGATCGATCCCTGCTTCCCCTCGAAGATCGCCATCGCCCACTTTCACAACCTGCTCTTCCATCAGCATCAGCGCCAGCCGCTCCACGCAATCTTCTTTCCCATGTTCGATGTTCTGGCCTCGCCCCTGGTCAACACGCGAGCCAACAACGGCTGCCCCACGGCCTCGGTGACACCGGAGACGGTCCAGGCCGCCTTCACTAAGGAGACCGATCTCATTGCCGAGCGCGGCATTCAGTACATCCATCCGTTGGTCAACCTGTCGCATCGCAAACTCTTCGCGCGCCAGATGTGGCAGGCCTGGGAGCCGGTTCTGGGCCTCGGCAAGGAGGAGAACGATCGCGCCGTCGCCATTGGTTTCCGCGAACAGGAGCGGTATGAATCCGGCCTTCGTCGCCAGGCCCGCGAGGTCCTTGACCAACTGGAGGCCGATGGCCGATTGGGAATCGTGATGCTGGGCCGTCCCTATCACCACGACCCGGGCATCAACCATGGGATCATGGCGCAGCTCCAAAGACTGGGCTACCCCATCTTTTCGCAGAGCACCCTGCCTATGGACGAAGACCTGCTGGAACGGCTCTTCGGCGAAGAGATCCGCGCCGGCGCGATCCGTCATGCGCTGGATATCTCCGACGTGTGGAAGACCGCCTCTTCGGCTAGTTCCAATCACAAGCTCTGGGCCGCCAAGTTCACGGCCCGCCATCCCAACCTGGTTGCGGTCGAGTTCTCCAGCTTTAAGTGCGGCCACGACGCCCCCATCTACAGCGTCGTCGAACAGATCGTCGTGCGTTCCGGCACGCCATTCTTTTCCTTTAAAGATATGGATGAGAACTGTCCTGCCCATTCCATTCGTCTGCGCGTCGAGACCATCAACTATTTTTTGAAGCGCTATCGAGAAGACCATCTGCTCTAGCCAGGCCGCATCTACATACACGCCCCCACTAACACAGTCGTCATTCATTGGAAATAGAGGCCAGCCCGGAGCCAAATCCGGGCATTTTTGCGTTTACGAGGAGATGTAACCATGATCCCAACACAAGAGCACCCCGGCCAGTATTGGCGCAGCTCAGACCCCGCGGATATTTGGCTTAACG
>JBEKCX010000743.1:0-6112 GCA_050014655.1 Occallatibacter sp.
AAGGTTTCATCATCGACGAAGCCAAAGGGCTTTCCGATTTGCCAGTCGGAAGTGTGGAGGAAACGCATCGTATCCTAGCTTACCGCTCTTTTGTGAAGGATTTGCACTCTTAACGAAACGCGTACTTTTGCGAAGCTGAAGTTCTGCCAGCGTCACGTCAGGAGAAGATGGATGCACCTTCCATGAACCATACCGCGCCGAGCACCTGCGTCGCCTCCGCCTGGGTCAGCTTCCACTCCGCCAGAATCGCGTTCAGCGAGGCCGCCCATCGTTAGACTGTGTTCGATCGCCTGGCGGCCGGCGAGATTGAAGTCAGCTCCCCACATCTGTGAATGACAGGCCATGGGTATTCGCTTATTCTTCTCCCATGTCAATGCACTACTGCCAACAAGGAGCGGTCAAGCCAACCGTCTACGTGGTGACGTGCAAGAAATGCACCCACAGCATCCCAGCCGGCGCTCAGGAGTTCCCCAGAGGCAATCTGGTGGTCCAATGCCCGCTGTGTGGTGAGTTGCGCCGCTACCGGCCCTCAGAGGTCTATCTGGGCTTCCCTGACAGCCATCTCGTACAGCAGCAGGTATCCATCACGCGGAGACGGACAGGCCGCTGGTGAGCAGTGCCACGGGTCTTGCTCAACTTCCAACACTGCGGGGATGGTGGGCGTCCATTTCATCGAAGCCGATTGCCGGACGCTGATCGGCCCGACTCGGGCGGGGTCCACCAGGGCCCTGTCGTGGTACGCTTTCGGCATGTGCGGGCGCTACTACCGGATCGCCGACAAGCAGGCGATCATTGACCACTTCCATTCCCCTGCGGCAACCGATGAGCCGTTCCCGCCTGGCTACAACATTGCACCCGGCACCACCCAGCCCGTCATCCGGCAGGGCCGCGACACTGGAGTCCGCGAGCTGGTCGGCATGCGCTGGGGCTTGGTGGGTTTCGGCTCGAGCGGACCAGACCCCAAACGCGTCACCTTCAACGCCAGGAGCGAGAATCTCACTAAGAGCGACCTCTGGCGAGTCCCGCTGCACAAGCGCCGGTGCCTCGTTCCCATCTCCGGCTACTACGAGTGGCGCAAGCCCGACAAAGTACCTTTCCGCTTCACTCTACGGGACGAGCCGCTGTATGCTCTCGCTGGCTTGTGGGACGCTTGGAAAAATCCGGCTGGCGACTGGTTGCAGAGTTTCTCAATCATCACCGTGGACGCCAGCGCCGCGATGAGCACCATCCACGATCGCATGCCTGCCATCCTGATGCCCCCCGAGTACGATGAGTGGCTCGATCGTGGCGAGACCGAGCGGCCGCCCACCCGCCTGCTCCGTCCATTCCCCGAGACCACACTCCAGATCCACCCGGCAAACCCCAAGATCGGAAGCGTACGCAACCAGAGCATCGACCTGCTCGACCTCCCGTAGGCGCGTCAGTCACCGGCGCCTACAACTTCTTCCTCTGGATTCTCGGCTTCACGCTGGTCTATTTTTTCTTCGACGCCTACAGCAGGAGTGGTCTCTCTATTGCGAAGAGCGTTGCGACGACTCGAACTCTGTCCAGCGTGTTTTAGAGGAACCGCCGTAACGTCCCTATATACAGAAGTTTGCGAGTGGTTGTGAGTGATTGAGAGCGGGGTGCTGTCCATCCCGGCGGCTTTTCCGCAGATCTGCCCCGTTGGCCTGCCACCAGAATGAATGCCTAGTAGCTGAGCCTGGCCATGCGGCAGCAGCGGGATTTCCGATGGTGACTTGAGTCGTTGCGAATCATCTGGGCACTCATTGAGTGCATCGGTCTCGCCAGTTGAGAATCAACCTCCGGATTACCTGCAATCCAGGAAGGTATCCAAGGCGGCGATCCGCGAGTTTACGGGTGCGACATGCTATGCTTGGCAAGAAATCGCCATGGACATCATTGCACAGCAACTCAAAGAAATTATTATTTCCGGCTTACGGATCAAGGACAGGACGCCCGAGGACCTGAGCGACGATGAACCGTTGCTGGGAGGCGATCTAGAGATCGATTCCATCGATATTCTGCAACTGATTCTGGAGATCGAGAGACGCTTTGGGATCAAGCTGGTCGATGGCGAGTTCGACGAAAGTGCCTGGCAGAGCATCCGAACGCTGGCAGTAGCGGTCGAAGCCAAAGTCGCGGCCAAGCAATGAATTTTCAGGAGCAACACCGGCCATGGCGACTAGCAACGGAATAAGACCCTCCCGGGTATTGCTGGTCGAATGCAACAACATGAACAAGTGGGTCGGTACGACCATGCCGTACGAGATGCATGTTCCGCCGCTTGGTCTGATGTATCTGGCCTCCAGCTCGCGCGCTGCGCTGCCCAACATCGAAGTGCGTATCGTCGAATCCTCACTCTCCTGCCCCGACGACGAAGGCTTTCAGCGCATTTTGCGGGAGTTCCAACCGGATGTCGTCGGCCTTCGCTCCATTGCATTTTTTCTTGAGGAGCTACAGCGCATCGCATCGCTGGTGCGCATGCACAGCGACGCCACGCTGATTGTGGGCGGGCCGATCGTCAAAGCGTACAAGCGCCGACTCTTCGACGAGGTGCCGGAGGTGGAGATTGCCGTTCAGGGAGAAGGCGAACAGGTCTTTGTGGAGCTGCTTTCGGGAGCTTCTGCCAGTACGGTTGCGGGAGTTCTCTACCGGAAGGGCGACGAGGTGGTGGAAAACGCTGAGCGCGCGGAGAGCGCGAAGATCGACAGCCTTCCCATTCCCGCCTACGACTTGATCGACATTGATCGCTACCAGAGTCAGCTCAGCTATGCGTACAATCACAGGCGGCAGGGAGTGCTGCTGACCAGCCGCGGCTGCGTCTACAGCTGCACCTACTGCTTCAGCCACTGGAAGGGCATCCGGCTGCGCAGTGCCACCAGTATTTTTCAGGAGATCGCAGAGCTTTACGACCGGCACGGCATCCGGGACTTCTACATCGTCGACGACATCTTCAACGTCGATGTGAAGCGCGCGCTGGATCTGTTCGCCAGGATCGAGGCCGCGGGTTTCAAGCTGCGAATGTACTTTGTCAACGGACTGCGCGCGGATATTACCAGCGAAAAGTTTGTGGATCGAGCGATGGAGGCTGGTGCCGTCTGGTTTACCTATGCCGTCGAGTCCGCGACGGAAGAGATTCAGCGGCTGGTGCGCAAGAATCTCAATCTGGAGAAGGCCCGCCGGATCATAGCCTACACGCAGAGACAGAATGTGGCTGTCAACATCTCGACCATGTACGGCTTTCCGACAGAGACGCGAGAGATGGCGCAGCGCACGCTGGACTGGCTGGGCGAACTGCCCAAACCATCGCTGCTTCCCTACCACTTCTGTCTGCGTTTCTTTCCCGGCTGCGAGATCAACCGGCAGGCCGTGGAGGCAGGCTGGGACGCCGAACGGCTTGAATTGACCAGCCGATTCTCTTACAACGACATGGCGATGGGCACGCCCACCCTATCGAAGCATGAGATGAATGAGATCCAGATCGAGTATCATCGCCGCTTCGGCCTGAGCAATGCCGCAGCCGTCGATGCTGCGGTGCGAACGCTTCAGTCCATCGGATACGACGACACAGAGATCGTTCATATGTACTCGGTGCTGAAGCGCAAGATGATTCGAGATGTCGGCGAGCTGACGCTGGCGGGTGTCCATTGAAGCGCTGGTACCAACATCGCTTTCACAATGTGGCGACGCTGCGCATTGTCTTTTCGACAGTGCGCTGGATGCCGCGCTTTGCGCAGAAGGCGAGTGCATCGGTGACCGCGCTGATCTTCTTTCTGCTGTTGAAGCGCGAGCGCTGTGCCGTGACTGGCAATCTGCGCCGAGTCTCGGGCAGGCATGGACTCGGGTTGCAGTGGAAGGTCTATCGCGTTTTCTACTCCTTTTGCGACCTAATCGTCTCCTATGCTTTTGTCCCCCAGGCCAGCCATGCACAACTGCTCGCCATGCTGGAGAACGGGGAGCATGGGGCTGAGATGATCAACCACTGCCTAGACGCGGGTCACGGGCTGATCGTGTGGACCGCGCATCTGGGCAATCCGGAGTTTGCCTCGCGCCTGCTGGAGATGCATGGCCGTCCCGTCAACGTGGCGCGCGTGATCGAGGATAAGCCCGCGGAGAAGATGCTTCGCGACCGGATGAGCAATGAGCGGCTTCGGATCGTCGACCTGCGCGACGGCGCGCGGGCGACCATCGAACTGTTGCGAGCCCTGCGCCGCAATGAGATCGTCGCAATCCAGGGAGATCGCGTCTACCATTCGCGTCACTGCGCAGCGGTTCCGTTTTTCTCGGAGCCTGTGGAGTTTCCGCTGGGGCCCTTTCTGTTGTCGCAGGTTTCTGGCGCTCCGGTGCTTCCGGGCTTCGTTGTTCGACGCAGCTGGCTGCGCTATCGAGTTCTGCTGGGCGAGCCCATTCAGCCAGCCTCCACCGGCAATCGCGACGAAGACCAAAGGAGCGGCTTGCTCCAGGCGGTGCGGTTTCTCGAAGCGCAGTTGCCGGATTACTATGATCAGTGGGTAAATTTCTTCGATTTCTGGCCGGTTCATCCTTGTGATTGATGCGCAAAAAACCATTGTTGTGACCAGGATTGGCGTGGTCAGTCCTTATGGCGTGGGTCTGTCTCGCCTACACGCTGGAATGCTGGCTGGTCAATGCTGTCTGGAACCTGTGTCGGAGTTGTATCCCGGCTTTCAGGGAACAGTCGCAGCGGTCGGTTCCCTGCCATTGCTGCACGACGGTCATCACTACTCCCGCTCTGATCGGTTGGCGATGGTGGCGGCGCGCGACGCCGTGGGGGAGATTGCAGATTCCTACCCCACCTTCCACGAGAGCGGCATTGTGATGGCCAGTACGGTTGCGGGGTTGACCGAGATCGACCCAGAGATCGCCCAAGGACCCGCTGCTTGGTATCGGCACGGCGGATTGTCGCGGGCAGCATCGTATTCCGTGTCGCGAGTATCGGCTTCCGTCGGAGAGCATCTGGGGATTCAGGGACCAGCCTGCGCCGTCTCCGTGGCTTGCGCCTCGGGAGCACTGGCCATTGCGCTGGCCGCCAACATGCTGCTCGACGAGGCCGCGCCCATGGTTTTAGCCGGAGGCAGCGACGCACTGTGCCCCTTCACTCTGAGCGGCTTCAACTCGCTACAGGCCCTGGACCGCGATCCCTGCCGTCCCTTCGACCAGGATCGCAAAGGGCTAAACCTGGGCGAAGGCGCAGCCGTTCTGGTGCTGGAGACTCTGGCCCACGCAACGCAGCGCGGTGCCAGAGTTCTAGCCGTGTTGCGGGGATGGGCCATGACCAATGACGCCTCTCATCCGACCGCGCCGCAGAAAGACGGCATCGAGCTGGCTGCGTGCATCCACCGTGCCATGGAGATGGCCGAGTGCAGCATCGACGAGATTGGCTATGTGAATGCACACGGCACGGGTACGCCCTTGAACGATATTGCGGAGACACATGCCTATGAACGAGCCTTCCACGGACGCAGCCAACCCATTCCGGTTTCGTCGACAAAATCCTACTTCGGACACTGCCTGGGGGCAGCCGGCGCGCTAGAGGCGGCCATCACCATCACGTCCGTACGAACTGGCTCTCTCTTTCCCACTCTGCGTCTGAACAATCCAATTGAGAGCTCGAAGATCGACTGGCTGCACGGCGAAGTGCGTCGGCAGCCGCTGCCGGTGGCGATGTCGGTCTCTGCGGGCTTTGGCGGTAGCAATGTGGCGCTTGTTTTCGGGAGTCACAGCGCATGAAACCGACCTCGCCCGTGCTCACCGGTATCGGATCCGTGACCCCCTATGGTCCGCTGGCCGGACTGATCTCGACGGGGCCTCTGGAGCCCAGCGCCATCACCGCCTGGACCACTCCAGGATTGCGCCGCGCATTCCTGGTTGAGGCGTTTCGTCCCGCCAGCATCGTGCCGGGCCTGAAGACCCGGCGGCTGGATCGTCTTTCGGCGTGGGCTCTGGTGGCCTCGTCGCTGGCCCTGCGCGACGCGGGCATCGACCTAGCAAAAATGGATCGATCCCGCATTGCAGTCTTCTTTGCCACCGGCTTTGGCTGTGTCGAACTCACCGAGGCCTTCTTTCAAAGCGCAGCGACGCATGGCTGGGC
>JBEKCX010000744.1:0-3472 GCA_050014655.1 Occallatibacter sp.
GGCGAGGACGGATTTGCGCTCTACAAGCTGCTCGACCTCGGCGACCACATCGGAGCGCGCGGATTTCTCTTCCGCACCCGCACAGGCGAGCTCACCGTGCACGTTGCCGCCATCTCGCTCGCAGACCACCAGGGCAAGCCCGCGCTCACCTTCCTTGCCAAGGCGATGCTGGCTCTGCCGGACAAGTTTCACGGCCTGGAAGACACCGAGCTGCGCTATCGCCAGCGGTACGTGGACCTCTTCGTCAACCCCGACGTGCGCGATGTCTTCGTGAAGCGGGCGGCGGTGCTGCGCGCCATGCGCAAGTTCTTCGACGCGCGCGGATACCTCGAAGTGGAGACGCCGATGATGCAGGCCATCGCGGGCGGCGCTGCGGCCAAACCCTTCAAAACCCACCACAACGCGCTCGATCTCGACCTCTCGCTGCGCATCGCACCGGAGCTTTACCTGAAGCGGCTGGTGGTCGGCGGAATGGACCGCGTGTATGAGATCAACCGCAACTTCCGCAACGAAGGCATCGACACCAGCCACAATCCAGAGTTCACCATGCTGGAGTTCTACCAGGCCTACAGCAACTACGAAGACCTGATGGAGCTGACGCAAGAGCTTGTCACCTTCGTAGCTACAGAAGTAAACGGCACCACGCTAACCACGTTCGACGATGTCGAAATTGACCTAAGCAAATGGACCAAGCTCTCCATGCGCGAAGCCATCATCCATTTCTGGCCAGAAACATTCGAAATTAGACCCACACTCCAAGACCTTTCTTCCTATGCAGGATTTTGTGATTTTGTGGCACGATTTCAGGTATGGAATAAGAAGGTTATTGATGAATTCGCTAAGAGGTCGTTGGCCGTGCTCCGAGAGCGAGGGCAGGCTATTGTTCTCGACTTAACGAAAGTTATTTACGATACTCGTGGCCTCATGATGACTCTCGAACACCGGCTACTTCAAGGAGAGCCATACGGCAAGCTAATATCAGAACTTTTTGAAACGGCTGCGGAAACCGAACTCGTTCAACCACACATCATCTACGACTATCCCTTTGCCGTGTCGCCGCTGTCGAAACAGAAACCGGAGGAGCCGGATTGGGTCGAGCGGTTCGAGTTCTACATTGGCGGGTTCGAACTCGGAAATGCGTTCTCGGAGCTAAACGACCCTGACGATCAACACAAAAGGTTTGAGCAACAACTAACGGAGCGGAAGCTGGGGGATCAGGAGGCACATGAAATGGACGAGGACTATGTTCGCGCCCTCGGCTACGGCCTACCTCCAACCGCTGGCGAGGGGATCGGCATCGACCGGCTGACCATGATTCTGACTGGCTCGAGATCCATCCGCGACGTGATACTCTTCCCCCTTCTCCGACCACAAGTCATCAAGAAGACGCTGTCGCAGTAACGCAGCGGTGAGGACTTCACTAATCCAGCGATAATGAGAAGGAAATGAAGCCTACTCAAGCAGCATCCCTATGGCTCTTTATCAGAAAACACAGAAGACAAAATACTGCAATAGTTAAAAAATTAATCAATTCCCATGTTTCTCGTTTGAGGTGGATAGGTAGGAGTGGATTGTAGACCATCGCAATCACGACCATAATCCATAACCAAGTTGTACCTTTCCGGTCCGTCTTCCAAAGTGCTGTCACGCAGGCGATACAAGTCACAAAAACCAGTACCCGTAAGAGTACGAAAAAGTCGTACGGCATATCGGAATAGATAGCAATGAACAATGCGATGATTGACATCACAAAAGGAATCCGAAGACCGGCTGGTGCATCTACACCCGCTCTATGCAATGTACCTTTGACAGCAGTGAGCAACGCACCTTTGACAGCAGTCAGCAATTTCCTGTGTTTGTTCCGTTGCACCGATTCGGGCTTGGTCTTTGACGGATGTTTCTCTCGATATTCTTCGATTGCCCTCAATAGTGCGATAATAAAAACAACAAAGAGTGGTTTTCCAATGCTGGACGTGATGTCTCTCATAATGTCCAACATTGTATTACGCCGCCTGCCTCACCATCGCAAACTCATCAGCGATTTGCAGGATGCGATAGCCATCGCCGAACCACACCTCATTCAGCCGACGATTATTTATGACTTTCTACTTGCGGTTTCTCCTCTTTCCAAGATCAAGCCCGACGAGCCGGAGTGGGTCGAGCGCTTCGAGTTCTACATTGGCGGCTTCGAGGTCGGCAATGCGTTTTCCGAGTTGAACGACGCGGACGACCAGCGGCGGCGCTTCGAGGCGCAGCTGCTGGAGCGCGAGCGTGGCGACGACGAGGCCCACGCCATGGACGAGGACTACGTCCGCGCCCTCGGCTACGGCCTTCCCCCCACCGCCGGCGAGGGCGTCGGCATCGACCGGCTGACCATGGTCCTCACCGGCTCCAAATCCATCCGCGACGTGATCCTGTTCCCGCTGCTGCGCCCGCAAACCGCCAAGCCCGACGCCTCGGAATAACTCCGCATCACGCAAATAGCCCCATCCATCGCACTGCCGCGATGGATGGGGCTCCCGCTGATCGCAATCGATATCTCGCGCCGACCAACGGGAGGACCACGCGAAGCAGTAAAAAGGCGTGTGAACGCCTACTGGAAGTTCAGCGACTCGATGCCGAGGAACTCGGCGGACTCGCCCAGCTCTTCCTCGATGCGCAGGAGTTGGTTGTACTTGCAGATGCGGTCGGTGCGGCTGGCCGAGCCGGTCTTGATCTGGCCGGCGCCGGTGGCCACGGCGAAGTCGGCGATGAAGGGGTCTTCGGTCTCGCCGGAGCGATGGCTGATGACGGAGGTGTAGCCGTAGCGGCGGCCCAGCTCGATGGCGTCGATGGTCTCCGTGACGGTGCCGATCTGGTTGAGCTTGATCAGGATGGAGTTGGCGACCTTGCGCTCGATGCCCTGCTGCAGGCGGTCGGTGTTGGTGACGAAGATGTCGTCGCCGACGAGCTGGATGTGGCCGAGGCGTTTGGTGAGGTGGACCCAACCCTCCCAGTCGTCCTCGGCCAGTCCGTCTTCGAGGGAGACGATGGGATACTGCTTGATCCAGGCCGCGTAGAAGTCCACCATCTGCTCGGCGGTCTTCTCGGATTTGTCGGACTTCTTGAATACGTAGAGCTTCTTCTCCTTGTCGTAGAACTCGCTGGATGCGGGGTCGAGCGCGATGGCCACCTGCTCGCCGGGGGTGTAGCCCGCCTTCTCGATGGCCTCGAGAATCAGCTCGACCGCCTCTTCATTGGATTTGAGCGACGGCGCAAATCCGCCCTCATCGCCGACGGCGGTGTTGTAGCCCTTCTTCTTCAGCACGCCCTTCAGCGTGTGGAAGACCTCGACGCCCCAGCGCAGCGCGTCCGTGAAGCTCTCCGCGCCCACCGGCATCACCAGGAACTCCTGGAAGTCGACGTTGGAGTCGGCGTGGCTGCCGCCGTTCAGGATGTTCATCATGGGCGTGGGCAGGAGGCATGCGTTCAC
>JBEKCX010000745.1:0-3446 GCA_050014655.1 Occallatibacter sp.
TCCGGCGTCGCAAACCAGGCAGCAGGCATGGAAGGCGCATCGTAAGCGCTGAAGGCCTCGCTATCGCCGTCGAATGTTCCGGCGCTGTTTTCAATCTCAATACGGTAGTAATATAGTTCGCCATCTGTTAATCCGGTGATGTTGGCTGTCGGATTGTCGCCCGTCACATAACCGGTGAGCCACGGCGTGGCATTATCCGTCCACGTTCCAGTGCCATAGTAATATTGAAAGCGAGCCTGGCAGGGCTCGCCGCCATCGTCGGTAATATAACCATTCAGTATAGCGGTGGACGTGGTGATATAAGTGGCAAAGTGCGTCTCGCCGCTGGGCAAAGTAGATGTAGCCGACGCCGGTGAAGTCGTCGCCAGTGCTAAAATAGTAATGCCCAGGAGTAGCAATAATTTTTTCATCTGTCAAACCACGTCTGATATGCCCAGACTAAGGCAAATATAAATACCGTGACACCCACGAACGCCCAATCCCACAATCCTACCCAGGCGGCGCCGAGCTGGATCGGAAAACCCAGCGCAATCCCGGCGAGTGGATAGCCGATTCTGGAAAGGGCAATCATAATGGCACACAGGATAATAAAAATTATTGCGCCCCCCATGCCGCGGCCATCGGTGCCGAACCAACCGCCCATTGTGCCCAGGATGCCGGAAAGAATAGGTCCCAGCATTTTTTGGTAGGTATTACCTTGACCTAATTTAATATCACCTTCCGAACCAGAAGAAGGCGCCGTCGGCGCCGGAGCAGCTGCCGTATCAAACGTGAGCATGGAACCGTCAGTTTCGCTTCCAGAGCCATATGTCACGCACGCCTTAAAATAATACGTAATGCCGCTTTGCAGATTGGTGACATCATAGTGAAATACGCCAGCCACCGTTTCGGTTTGCGGTGTTGTAGAAAGCGTCATTGAAGATGTTGTGCCATAACGGAAGAAAACATTGCAGGTAGAAAATCCTCCCAGGCCGTTTAATTGACCATTGAGCGTGCCTGAAGAGGTATCCATTCCCGTGGCAGCCAGGGTGGTAACACTTGGCGCTCCGGTGAAGAACGACACGGCGCTACCATAGGCAGCCGGTGTACCGCTGAAAGCGATCACCGCTTCAAAATAGTAAGTTGTCAAAGTAGTTAAACCGGTCGGGGTAGCCGTGAAAGTGCCGGTGCCCGTCATATTCGTTTGTGGGTTAGTGGAAGCATAAGTAGCAAAAGTCGGATCGATGCTATAGATAAAATAAGCACTCAGTGTGCCGTAACCGCCCATTGAGGTCAGGCTGCCGGTAAATGTCGCCGATGTCGTCAGAATATTGCTAGCCGATACGGTCGACACGGTGGGTGCGGTAGGACTGTTAAAATTCCAACCTGTTTGCGGGGAACCGGTAGAATGTACCCCTGCATAGAAAGTAGCACCACCCGATGCAATACAGGTATTGTTGCCGCTGGTAAAAGCGAGATAATCGAGTACTACGGTGCCGGAAGATTTTGAAAAATCCGTATTGCTGATACTTAATACGGTTGTCGCGGACGCAGGACAAACCAGACCACCACCGCCTCCGATCCCAAGTGTTTCGATAAAGTTGCCAGCAATAGTTTTCGCCGCGGCGGTCCTGTCGACAGAAATTTGATTAAAGGAATTACTATCGGCAAATGTCAATGTGTAGTTTCCCGATCCTATAATCGACAAATTATAATAAGTAAATCCTCCACCCTGAAAAGATTGTGGATTAGAAGTAGAGTTGGTTAAAACTATCGTAGAGGTATTGGGCGTAATCGTTAAATTCGATGCAGCAACATACCATTTGGTGGCCGTTCCCGTATCCGTAACAGTTAAGGTCCCCGCACCCATTATTAAAGTCCTGGCATAAGTTGTAGTAACAGAATTAAAATCGGCAGTGGTAAAATTATATCCTTCGAGATTGAAAATGCCTGAAATTAAATAAGTCGTTCCATTCACTGTAACGTTGCTGCCAAGATACTCTGTGCAGGTAGGAGAAGTGCTTTTCTGAATATATAAATTAGTATTGATGGTGGCGTTGGCAGCAGTGAGCGTATTATTAGTTCCTCCCGTACCGCCCATTAATTTAGTAGTGGTTACCGTCCACGTACAAGTTCCTAAATTCAAATCACCGTAAACATCTACCTCGCTAACGCTGCCAGAGAACGTAGGGTCATTCGCGATTGCCGAAGCGTTTATGCCACTCATAATTTGCACGTCAAGCGTAATTGTCCTGGAGGGCAATGTGCAAGAATTTGCATCAAACACAGCAGTATCTTGCGCTAGTGGGACTCTGCCGGTGCCACCAGTGCCACCAGATGTGCTTGCCCAGTGTGTCACATCGTCAAAACTTCCGTTATTCCCAACCCAATATTGATTTGCGCCTTCCGTAAATGTGATACCAATATTTCCACCATAGTCCACATTTTGCCCCGCTGAAATATTCCAGCTTCCTGACCCTGCGCCAGTCATATCCGAGATGTCACAATTTGTGATAGATACTGTTCCGGCTGATAACTGTCGATTTGCACCTGCAACACTAGACTCGACTCTCTCTCTGTTGTGTACCGGGTCGTAACCGATTATTGTCAGTGTTCCGGATATATTTTGGTCGCCGCTAATTGTCATGGTACTTTCATTTTGTCCGGATATACCTTCATTGCCACCATTACAAGTCAGGTTGGCAAAATGATTTGCGTTGCCATCCAATATAATATGACCGATTTGAGTGCCTGAAGGAGTTGAAAAAACAACATTATTGTATGTTCCGCCACCGCCATTAAATGAAGCAGAACCGTTATACTGTTGCAATTGTATTGTGCCACCAGTAAAAGTGGCAGTATTAGCGCCAACAAACTGGTCGTTTGAACCATTCATTACACTACAAGTAAGAACGGCTCCAGTTAAAATCAAGGTGCCGGTGGTTTGTTGCCAGGTGGATACGGTGACACTGTATCCATTCATATTTAACGTGCCGCTGCAGCTTACGTTACAACCTGTCCATGCAGGCTGGTCTTCTATTGTATATGAACCTGAGAACCCAAAATTCAGGCTGAATGCACATCCGTTACTGGTAAAAGTGCCAGAAGGAGAAGTAAAAGATAATGTTGACCAACCCCCATTCCCGGTAATAGTTAATCCGCTTGCTCCAATAAAGTTACCAGATATCACTTGACCAGAATACTCCATCCATTCTGAGCCATCTCCTACTGAAAACACGCATCCTGTCTTGTCAAATCCAGTGCAATTAAAGTCATGACAATAGGATGGATTATATTCAGTAGAAAAACGCTCACCATTGTAGCCATAAGAGTTGGCATCGATATAAACATTGGTATTAGTATCCGGTGAACCACCACTGTTATAAGAATCTGGCAAACCTCCGCTAGAACTTGCGAACGCCCAAGGTCCCCACTGTGCAAAATATAAACTTCCGTACCAATAGTTT
>JBEKCX010000746.1:0-3880 GCA_050014655.1 Occallatibacter sp.
CCGGCCGGGACCACCGCGGGGCAGGTCTCGCGCGCTGTGCTCCGGCTCTACTGCAACCGGGTGACCACGCCGGGGCTGGTGACCTTTGCGCCCATCACCGGGGCCTGGGGCGAGTACAGCGTCACCTATGCCACCGAACCTGCAATCGGTAGCTCGGCCGGGGTCTTTTCGGTGAGCCAGGCCGGGGTGTTCGTCGCCGTGGATGTGACGGCGCTGGTGCAGGGATGGATCAGCTCGCCCGCAACCAACAACGGCCTCGCGCTCTCGGCTGGGACCGCAATGGTGCAGTTCGACAGCAAGGAGAACGACCTGACGGCACACGCACCAACGCTGGATGTGGAGCTGGTGGATGCGGGACCGGCGGGAGCGACCGGCCCGGCTGGGCCGCAGGGGCCGGCTGGAGCTACAGGGGTGACTGGAGCTACGGGGGCGACCGGGCCGCAAGGGCCGACGGGACCGACGGGAGCCACTGGTGCGACCGGGCCGCAAGGACCTACGGGCGCGACAGGGCCACAGGGACCCGCGGGCAACGGCGAAGGGTGGGACTACCAGGGAACATACGCCTCGACGACCAACTACGCGCTGGGCGACGTGGTGGTCTTTCAGGGATCGAGCTACGTCTCGCTGATCGCAGCGAACCATGGAAACACTCCGGCGCTGAGTCCGGCGGATTGGGGACTGCTGGCTTCGGCGGGGGCGAATGGCTCGGGAGGAAGCACGGGATCGCCCACCGTCGCGGTCTCCTATCGCGGGGTATATGCGTCAACCACCAACTACGCGCTGAACGACATTGTGCTCTATGGGGCGTCCAGCTATATCTCGCTGATCGCAGGGAACGACGGAAACACTCCGGCGCTCAGCCCGACGGATTGGGGTCTGCTGGCCGAGGGCGGGACGGGGATCGGGCCAGCGGGACCGGCGGGGCCAGCCGGGCCGCAGGGGCCGCAGGGGGTTCCCGGGCTGGGATTTCAGGGGGCCTACGCTTCGACCACCAACTACGCGCTCAGCGATGTGGTGGAGTATCAGGGGTCGGCGTATATCTCGCTGACCGACTCGAATCATGGCAACACTCCCAACCAGAGTCCGGCCTTCTGGGGTCTGCTGGCATCGGCGCAGATCGGAGCACAGGGGCCGCAGGGGCCTCCAGGATTCGTTTATCAGGGAAGCTACAGTTCGGTCACCAACTATGCACTGGGGGACGTGGTTCTGTGGCAGGGGGCGAGCTATACCTCGCTGATCGCCAGCAACCATGGGAATACGCCGAGCCTCAGCCCGCAGCAGTGGGGAGTGCTGACGGCGCAGGGGCCGGCCGGACCGACGGGCGCGACCGGCGCGACCGGAGCTACCGGGCCGCAGGGATTGCCGGGAAGCGTGGGGCCGAATGGGCCGATCGGGCCGCAGGGAATCCAGGGGATTGCCGGACAGGCGGGCGCGCAGGGGATTCCCGGCGCAACAGGAGCGCAGGGATTGAGCGGGCCGATGGGGCCGCAGGGACCAGCCGGGCCGGTCGGGCTCTCGTTTCAGGGAAACTACTCGTCGGTGACGAACTACGCGCTGGCGGACGGGGTTCGCTATAACGGCGCGGACTACGTCTCGCTGCAGGCGAGCAACAACGGCAACACTCCCGACCAGAGTCCGACCTGGTGGGCGCTCTTCGCGCAGGATGGAGCAACCGGCGCGACCGGGCCGGCGGGTGCGACCGGGGCGACCGGGCCGCAGGGGCCAATCGGGTCGCAGGGGATTCAGGGGATTCAGGGGGTCCAGGGGCCGATCGGGCTGCCGGGAATGACCTATAAAGGCGCGTGGGCGAATGGCACAGGCTATGCGCTCAACGATGCGGTGACCTACAACGGCTCAACCTACATCGCCACGCAGGGCAACTCGTCGAACGAGCCGGACAACTATCCGGCGGTCTGGTCGTTGCTCGCGCTAGCGGGCGTGGCGGGCGCTCCCGGAGCGGCGGGGGCGACTGGCGCGACGGGGCCGGCAGGAGCGACCGGCCTGGCAGGCGCAACTGGCGCGACCGGGCCACAGGGGCCTCCCGTGACCTTCATCCCTGGCGGATGGCTGATCGGAACAACTTACGCGTTGGGCGATGCGGTGAGCTATAGCGGCTCCAGCTATATCTCGCTGGTCGCGAATAACACGGGGCGCGAGCCGGACATCAGTCCGACGTACTGGGGGCTGCTGGCTGCGGCGGGCGCGACCGGGCCAGCGGGCGCAACCGGGCCACAGGGATTGCAGGGACCGTCCGGGCTTGCGGGTGCGGCCGGAGCGACGGGTGCGACCGGGCCGGCGGGACCGCAGGGGCCGGCGGGCGCGGGCGGCGCAACCGGACCAGCCGGGCCAGCCGGAGCCACGGGCGCGACCGGACCAGCCGGACCAACGGGCGCAAACGGAATCAATGGAACCGATGGCGCAACCGGAGCCACCGGTCCAGCCGGAGCCGTGGGGATGACCTTCATGGGCGCGTGGGTTACCGGCACAGGCTACGCAACGAATGATGCAGTGACCTACGGCGGCGGTCGCTGCTCGCAGTAGCGGGCGCGCAAGGCCCAACCGGGCCAACCGGCCCAACAGGGCCAACTGGCCCAACCGGCCCGGCTGGACCTGCCGGAACCGGAGTCTCCTCCATCATCGGCCCGAGTTCTACTGTGACCGGAGCCGTCACCATTACGGGCAGTGGAGTAAGCCAGAGCGGCAATACGCTGACGATTAGCGGCGGCAGCGGAGGCGGAGGCGGTGGCACCAGCGGGATTCCCTTCGCGTCGGTCTATCACTCGGTCTCCGACGTGTCGAACTATCCCTACTTTTCGGTGAACAACTCCAATGGGAGCACCACCGAGTCCACGCCGAATTCCGTGCTAACGTGGCTTCCGTCGGGCTGCACTGCAACTGCGCTCAACGTCTTCTCCGAGCAGGGAGGAACAATCACGGTGACGCTGCGCTACGGCTCGTCTCCTGCCAGCATGGCGGCCAGCACGGACCTCACCTGCACGGTGGCATCCGGCAATTCGTGTTCCGTGACCGGCAGCGATGCGGTCCCCGCAGGCGGCTTCGTGGACCTCGAGATCAGCGGCGCAAACAGCACCCCGGCGGGCGTCTGGACCGCGCTCGCGTGCAACTGATTCTGCTGATGCGGATTGGTTCTGCGGATTGTACTGAGCGGTACAGCGTAAGATTTCGTTAGATGACTGCGCAACCGATCCTCATCACCAGCCGCGCCAACCCGCGGGTCAAGCAACTTCGCGCGGCCTTCGCCGGCCACGCGCGCCTCAGCGGCGGCCTGGTCGCCATCGAAGGCGAAACCATGCTGCGTGAGGCGCTCGCCAGCGGCCTTCCCCTGAAGACCGTCTTCCTCAGCCAGCGCATCGCCCCGCCCGCGTGGCTTCCGCGCGGCGTCGAGCTGCTGGTCCTCTCGGAGGAGGTCTTCGCCAGCGCGGTCGCGACGCAGAACCCGCAGGGCATTGCCGCCCTGCTCATTCCTCCGGTCTGGAAGATCGAATCCGCCTTCCCCGCGAACGTGAAAGTTCCACTCCTGCTCGTCGCCGCCGGTCTGCAGGACCCGGGCAACCTGGGCACACTGGTCCGCTCGGCGGAGGCCTTCGGCGCAACCGCCGTCCTCACCACTCCCGGCACCGTCTTCGGCGCAACCGCCGTCCTCACCACTCCCGGCACCGTGAGCGAGTGGAACCAGAAGGCCCTGCGCGCCTCGGCCGGCTCGGTCTTCTGCGTTCCCGTCGTGCAGGTTGCCGCCGACCAGCTCCTCGCGCTGAAGTCGCGTGGCGTGCGCCTGCTGGCCGCCGTCGCGCCCAATGCCGGGTCCAATTCCGATTCTCACATCGGTTCCAAATCCAACTCCAAAGCCACGCGGAGAGCG
>JBEKCX010000747.1:0-2519 GCA_050014655.1 Occallatibacter sp.
TGAACTGACTTCGGATTCCCGGATACTTGAAGTCTGGCGATAGCACCCGAATGTCGCAAAACATGCAAACAACCAACATGGTCCCGGACTTGGCAAGGTTGACGTATCCCTGCTTTTTCATAGGCTGCCTGAATCACCCGAAAAGACTGGCTACGGCTGAGATTGAATATTAAAGAGGTTTCGTCAATCTTATGGCGATAACAATACGCCTGCAGTTCCGCTGCTGTCGTGGCCGTAATCGCAGCCGTCCCAGGCTTACCACCCGCGCCCTTCCCAAGGATATGAACTAACCAGCCTCCCGTCGTCTGTTCTACATCACAAGGCCGTAAAGCCAGTGCTTCAGAAATTCTCAAAGCCCCATCAAAAATGGTTTTGATAAGTAAAGAATTTCTATCCCCATGGAGTTTCTTTTTTCCTGCAATGAGAGCGAGTAACTTTACATCACCTGCTGAAAGGTGAGAAACATAATCGGCGGCCCCGACCTCTGACCGCTGTAAAGTGGACAAACTAATAGTTTGGTTGCGCTTTTCAGTGTTTTCCAAAGTTATCAACGCGGTTGTCTGGTTCTGTTCCATTTTCTAATCCCCCCTAAAACGCAACAAAGTTGTATATTTTGATGCGTTATTTTTTAATGTCTATGAACTATTTGACGGATGCGTGCTTCGTACCAGTACTGTCCGGTGGCGGTACTGGTGGTGGTACTGTTGCCAGTAATCCCCATTCTTTTTTCAACCCCGTCCAACATCATTCTTAATAAAAACCAGAGATTATCAATTAATTGGTCTAAAGATTTAACGGCACCGTTTGTGGAACCGTCTGTTAATTCATCAACCGGTTTATCAGTAGTGTCATCAGATACTTCTGGAGACACTACTGGAGAAACGACTGATAAATACGTTTGAAGCCATTTTCTGTCGGTTATCTTCCATTCAACGACCTTAGAATCGACGTTACGTCTTTGAACATGCCCCCGAAGACTCCAATCACGTAAAAATGAACGAACCCATTGGGTTCTTCCCTGTTCAATACGTTTTTCATTACTAATCTTTTCACCCTTCCGTAGAAAGTAATGCCGATAAGCACCTTCCGGTCTAATGAGATAACCCGCTTTAGCAACAAAATATGCTGTAGGATGCCATTTCCCATCCTGTAATACCTTGGCGATAGCTAAACTAACTTGGGTTGCCATATCTATTCACCTTCACCTCTCAAAATTAGTGAATACTCCGCCTGCCATACCCTTTGACCTCACATGCCTCTCGTATTTTCTTGTCCCTGGGGATGCGCGGGTCATCCGGACTAAGTTCGCGGTCATAAGAGCAACTTAAACACCATTCATGCCAGAAACCATCATTCTGGTATTCAATCTGCAAACTACCGCCAATACATCTCGGACATACACCTGCTTTTACTGCCATTACGGACCTCTCCGATAAGACGTTCCAGTGACTTGCAGAAACTTCCCGTCGGCCATTTCCATGATTCGGTCTAACGTGGCCTCGTCTGAAGAATTGCCAAGGTAATCTCGTAATCTTTCCAAATCTTTGTTTGTGGTGATAACGACTGGCAACAATGCCTTGTAACGTCTGTTGATGATGTTGAACATCGTGCGTCTAACGAAATCCATATCCCGGCGCGGTGTTTTGCCAAGGTCGTCAATTATCAGTAAAGGTGCGCGGCAAAGTTGATTCATAATGTCCTGCTCTGATTCTCTCTGCTCACGCTCTGCGTAACTGTAACTGTAAGTTTGTTGGATGCGCTCATATAATTCAGGCTCGGAAATTAAACGCACAGGATTAGGCACGTTCTCACCATTCCAGCGGTTTAATATTCTGTGAGCAATCGACGAGACAAGATGTGTTTTACCGTTTCCCCAAACTCCGGTTGAAAACAGTACCAGTGAAGGATATGCTTTTTTTGTCTTTTTCAACCAAGCCTGATAGTCAATCGGATAATTTTCTGCGTAATCAACACATTTGTGGAATATTTTTTCGACATTGCCAGGTCGATTGGTATCAAAGTTGGTGAAATCCTTGACTTGGTAGCGCGGATCGATCCCACAGTTCTCGCGCCAGCGACGGCGTATTGACATTTTTTCAGCTTCCAGTTTGCAATCTTCCTGGTATTGTTCGATTTCCTGCAATCTTTCTGCGCAATCGTGGCAATATTTACCGATTGTGAATTGGCGGCCAAACAGATGCGCGACAGTAGTTTCAAACTCCATGCCACACGTGGCACAAATTACAGTTGCGGTGGAATATTCAAGAGGTTTACTTTCCATCGTCTAACGCCTTTACTTCAAAGTTTTCCTTTCCAAGTTTTTTGTTTTTTGCACACTCATTACAATGGATTAAGATTTCACCCTTCTCTTTTTGCGCGAGTGCGCTATGGTCATATCGAAGTCGCAATTGATATTTCCTGCCACAGCCAGGACGCCGGACCGAGACTGTAGCATAATCATTTAGATTGACCGCAAACTTACCGTCCATTAGCTCTCGATGATTACCCCTTTTACCGGA
>JBEKCX010000748.1:0-3417 GCA_050014655.1 Occallatibacter sp.
TGCCCGCTGTTGCAGCGCTTCCACTGCCTGTTGTAGCCGACCTTTTCACGGGCCTTCCGCGCTTTACCGGGACTCGCAGTCTCCCCGTCCCGGCGATCTTCGATCCTGCTCTGGCCTCCATCCAGAACCGGCCCCCGCCGGCGTGCTGATCTTTCGCCCTCGTCAATTCTTCATCTTTGGCCTCTATACTTTCCTGTGTCAGCCGTGCAAATTACGGCGCAAAGGCTGTGTATGAAGCAATTCTTCCCTCTCTTTACCGCTTCGGCGGCGGCAGCGCTGCTGGCGCTGGCGCCGGCCTTGGTTTCGGCGCAGACAAGCCTCACCTGGGAGCAGGTGAAGGCAAAGTTCGAAGCCGCCAATCCCGCGCTCAAGGCCGATGCGCTGGGCGTGGATGAGATGAGGGCGGCGGAGATCACGGCATTTCTGCGCCCCAATCCTGGGATCGGCCTGTCAAGCGATGGATTGCAGATAGCTCCACACACGCTTCCAGGCTTGGGCACCCACTGGCTGCCGCTCACCGGCAATCAGCTCGTCCCCAGCATCAACTACCTGCATGAACGCGAGCACAAGCGCGAACTGCGCCTGGAGAGCGCCAAGGAAGGCACAAAGATAGCCGGCTCGCAGCACGAAGATCTGGAGCGAAATCTTCTCTTCGACCTGCGCTCGCAGTTCATCCAGACGCTGGAAGCAAAAGCGATTCTCGAACTGGCCAAGGCCGACCTGGCGTACTACGACAACATCATCAAGATCAGCCGCGACCGCTTCCACGACGGCGACCTGGCGCAGATCGATCTGGACCGCATCGAGCTTTTGCGCGTGCAATACGAAGCGGAGATTCAGTCGGCCATCGTCGATCTGCGCACCGCGAAGATTCAACTCCTGCAACTGCTCGACGACCGCACGCCGGTGGAGCAGTTCGACGTGACGGGCCCCTTCGACTTCTCCGATGAGTTGAAGCCGCTGGATGATTTCCACCAGATCGCGCTCGATTCCCGGCCCGACCTGCACGCCGCGCTGGAGTCCATCCAGCAGGCCCAGACCAACCACAAGCTGGCCATCGCCAACGGCTCCGCCGATCCGACCTTCGCCACCTGGTACTCCTACAATCCCGCGTTCAACAACAACTTTGGCCGCTACACGCTGGGCGCCAGCGTGAACATTCCGCTGCGCATCTTCGACCGCAACCAGGGCGAGAAGCAGCGCACCGAGATCGACATTGGCCGCGACAAAGAGTTAACTGAAGCCACGCGGGAACAGGTCTTCAGCGACGTGGACTCGGCTTACGCGCAGGTGGAAAGCAGCCTGGCTCTGCTCAAGCCCTACAAGGCGCAATACAACGCCCAGGCGCTTCGGGTGCGCGACACCGTGACTTACTCGTACCAGCACGGCGGCGCATCGCTCATGGACTTTCTGAATGCGCAAAGCGACTTCCGCGCCGTGCAACTGGCCTACGTGCAACTGATCGGCTCTTATCTGACCGCTGCCGGACAATTGAATCTTGCCGTGGGACGCGAGGTAATTCAATGATTTCGTATTCCCTTTTGAGAGGATTCCCCAAGGCGCTGCCGGCGGTTAGCGTGGCCGCGTTGCTAGGCCTCGCCCTCGCCGGCTGCAACGGCAAGGATCAGGGCAACGGCGGGCCTGCCAATCCGGCGGTGATTCCGGTTGCCGACATGAACCTGATCACCATCGACCCCGGCGACGTGGCCAAGTTTCCGCTCACCGCGGCCGGGCAGATCGAATCGGCGACGGAGTTGACGGCCACCGGCTCGGTCTTTCCCGACGTCTCGCGCGAGGTTCCGGTCATCTCGCTGGCCAACGGCCGCGTGGTAGACATCAAAGCGCGTCTGGACGACAACGTGAAGAAGGGCCAACTGCTGCTGAAGGTGCAAAGCCCGGATATTACCAGCGCCTTCGACGCCTATCTCAAAGCGGCCAACGACGAGCACATGGCCAACATGGCTTACATGCGGTCCGACGATCTCTTCAAGCACGGCGCCATTTCGCAGGCCATGCTGGAGCAGGCGGAAGACACGGAGAAGGACGCCAAGGCCGACCTCACCGCCGCCGAAGAGCAGTTGAAGACCCTGGGCGTGGACAAGGACCACCCCAGCAGCATCGTCAATGTTTATGCACCCATCTCCGGGGTTATCGTTGCGCAAAATGTTACGCAGGCCGCCGCCGCCGGCGTCAACCTCTCCGGCTCGGCCACGGCCTTCACCATCGCCGATCTCTCCGTGGTGTGGATCGTCTGCGACGTTTACGAGAACGATATTTCCAAGCTGCAATTGGGCCAGGAGGCGAAGATCAGGCTGAATGCCTGGCCGGATCGCCCGCTCTCGGGTCGCATCAGCGACATCGGCCCCATTCTCGATCCCTCGCTGCGCACCGCCAAGGTCCGCATCGAGGTTGCCAATCCGGGCTTTCTCAAGCTGGGAATGTTCGGCACGGCAACCTTCACCAGCAAGAACAAGGAGATTCATGCCGTGGTCCCGGCAGATGCCGTGCTTCACCTTCACGACCGCGATTGGGTCTATCTGCCGGCGGGCGGCAATCGATTCAAGCGCGTCGAGGTCCACGCGGGCAGGATGCTGGAGGGCAACCGGCAGGAGATTCTTTCTCCGATTCAGCCTGGCCAGCAGGTCATTCAGCCCGGCCAGCAGGTGGTGGGCAACGCACTGTTGCTGGAAACGGCGGGGAACCAGTAATGATTCGCGCCCTGGTCGATTTCGCGCTCAAGAACCGCTGGCTGGTCCTCGGCGGAATGGTGGTGCTCACCGCGTGGGGCATCGTCAGCTTCCGCAATCTGCCCGTCGAAGCTTACCCTGATGTGGCCAACAACTACGTGCAGATCATTACCCAGTGGCCCGGCCGCAGCGCGGAAGAGATCGAGCGCCAGGTCACCGTGCCGGTCGAGATTCAGATGGCCGGCATTCCTCACCTCACGCACCTGCGCTCCACCACGCTGGCCGGTTTGTCCAGCCTGATGCTCATCTTCGACGACGACTCCACCAGCGACATCAACCGCGAGCACGTGCTGGAGCGCCTCAGCATGGTCAGCCTGCCCGCCAATCTCGTTCCCCAGATGGGCACCGACTGGAGTCCCGTCGGCCAGATCTACTGGTACACGCTTGAAAGCACCAATCCCGCCTACGACGTGATGGAGAAGAAGTCGCTGGAAGACTGGACGCTGGAAAAGTCCTTCAAGGGGGTCGCCGGCGTGGTGGACGTATCGAGTTTCGGCGGACCCACCAAGGAGTACCAGATCAAGCTCGACCCGGAGAAGCTGGTCTCCCATGGGCTGAGCATCGGCCAGGTAGAGCAGCAGATCGCCAACAACAACACCAACGGCGGCGGCAGCTTCATCGAGCAGGGCGCGCAGCAGATCAACGTGCAATCCGTCGGCCTCTTCACGAG
>JBEKCX010000749.1:0-2517 GCA_050014655.1 Occallatibacter sp.
CGGCCGGCGGGGTGGGTCCTGGGGGTGAGGCCTGTCGGCGCCGGGCGGGGGAAATAAATGGCGGCCCTGGGGTGGAAGAGGGTCCGGCGGGTGAACGGGAGCTGACCGGGACGGCCTGCCCAAGGTGTGCAGTGCGTTGACATTGACATATCTGAGATAGTTTGTGCTACACTGTTCTTCCTCTGCGGCCGGGGTTCAATCCAGCTTCGCGCGGGGGAGAGAGAACAGGGACTTTATGGCAAGCAAGAAACAGACAGTAAAGCTCTACTGGGTATTCACAGACGACCACGATGAAGACTGGTTCCTCTTCGCCGACAGCGCAAAGAGCGCGCGGGCGTATCACGAGGACTATGAAGGCTACGGCAAGGGAGATGCACGAGCTCGCCTGATCGTCTCCGACGTGCCCCTGAATAAGTTCACCAACGGAGAACCACCCTGCCATGCCCAAATGCGGGAGCTGTTTGCGCTGGGCTTCGAGGACGCCGGCTCGGTACCGTCGCAGCGGTCGGTCCGCTTCGAGGGCAAGACCTATACCGAGGGCGCCCTGGAGTCCATCGTCGAGCTTGGCCGGCAGAACCTGGCGCTTATGCTGAAGAACGGCCGCCTGCAGCTGGAAGGGGCCTCATCGCCAACGTCCAACCTGGAATCTCCGGTGAACTGAAGGCGAGCCGAGGGGCGTCTCCAAACGCCCCGGCGGGGGATAATAAACCCTAAGAGGAAGACATCCAAAGATGGGTCCACACCTACCCGGAAGACCTATACCGGCAGCCACCCGGGATGACCTGGTTCAGAGGCCCATGTTGCGACCGGAATGGTTCCGTATGAAGACCACTTTTAGGGATCAGTGTCTGTTTCGCTATACTAGGCCGGGCCGCTTATATTGCAACTGCGCAGGTTACAACCTAACCCCTTTTTTGGCGTTGGGGCCTGTTCTCCTATACTAGGCCACGGTCACCTCGTCGATAATCGGCCATTTTCACGTTGTAACTTACAGTCCTCAATTTGGAAATGCCTGTTTCCGATCTCGACATGTGATTTCTTTGCAGAAACTCCTGTATGTCGTTTTCGACTATTTTCGACCCCTTCAGCGGGTCCTGCAGGAGGGGATTATGGGCCCCCAGGACAGGAAATCAGGTGGTGGCCCGGGGTAAACCAGGACGGCCTGCAAGAACAGGATCGCCGCGGGTAAAGAGGAGCGGACTGAGGAGCTCTGCCGGGAGCTGCGGTGCGCTGCATGGGGGACGAAGGCGAGGGTCGACCGGGCGCGCGCGGGGCGATTTTTATGTGCGCCAGGGAGAGGCACCTAGTCTGATCGATCAACGCCCTCCAACTCCGGATGCAACGCGGCGTAGCCGGCGCCAGGCAGGCGGGCATATCCCTCATCCACCTTGGTATACGGATCCCCCTTCCTGAAGTTGGTCATGTAGTCCTCGCCGGGGATCCAGGAGGGCATGGTGTTCTCGATCTCGTTGACCTGCGGTGTGAAGCCTTCGTGCTGGATGAAACGGCGGAGGGGCTCGGAGTAGCCGGTCAGGCCGTTGTCGGTCTCGGGTGAAACCATCATGCCAGCGCCGAGAGAGCGTTCGTAGTACTGACGGGAGAGGGAGTCCATCTGCCGGGAACCCTGCAGGTAGACGTCCTTGCCCTTGTTCTGGTTGGGGTAAAGGGCGTTGTACGTGGACTTCATGATGAAGCCGGGGAGTCCGATCAGTTCACCGAATGCAGTGACTTCCTGCTTGGCGGAGTGGGCCCTTTTTCTCCTGTTCCTTTACATATCTCAGATATATAATGGATGTCTGAAAGGGCCTCCTTATGAAACGCGCCGCCTTATATATGAGGGTCTCCACCCTCGATCAGCACCCTGAAACGCAGCTCTATGACCTGCGCCAGATGGCCGAGCAGAGGGGCTATCAGATAGTGGAGGAGTATACCGACACGATCTGTGGAGCGAAGGCCCGCCGGCCAGGACTCGACGCCATGATGCGGGATGCCCGCCGCGGCCAATTCGATGTCGTCCTGGTCTGGGCTTCGGATCGCATCGCCAGGTCAACGAAACACTTCCTCGAAGTGTTGGACGAGCTGAACCGGCTCAACATCGAATACATCAGCTTCAGAGAACAGATCGACACCGCCGGCCCACTGGGCCGGGCGGTTGTGGTCATCATCGGGGCGATCGCTGAACTCGAGCGCAGCCTGATCATCGAGCGAGTGCGTGCTGGCATGCGGCGGGCCAAGCTCGAAGGGCGGCACATCGGCAGGAAGGCCTTGGTCCTCGATCGGGCCGCCATCCTGCGCGACCGGCAGAGCGGCCAGAGCCTCGGTCAGCTGGCGAAGAGCCATCTGGTCAGCCGCGCCACCATCCACCGCGTGCTCCTTGAGCAGGCCAAAATCCCGCCGGGAAGTGCTGTCTCAAAAGGCCTCGAAATCTCCGCGGCATAACCCCCACCGAATCAAGGGCCGGATCCCCCCGATCCGGCTGTTCCATAAGGTGTGGGTTGGGAAACAGCGAGTATCCCA
>JBEKCX010000750.1:0-3405 GCA_050014655.1 Occallatibacter sp.
GTTGGCCTCGACTTGACATCCTGAGACATCCTGTGGTATGACTGTAGTCATATATGACCACGGTCGAATCCAGGCGCGAACGGAAGAAGGCCGCTGCTCGGACTCACATCCTGTCCACGGCCATCGGCCTCTTCTCGCGCCGCGGCATCGACGCTGTGACCATCGATGAGATTGCGGCGGCCGCCGATGTGGGCAAGGGGACCATCTATAACTACTTCGCCACAAAAGAGGACATCGTGGTGGCCTTCATGGCCGATCTGGAGGCGCGCCTGGCGCCCGCGGTTGCCCGCTTCAGGCCGGGGAAGCGGCCGGTCGATCGCGCCCTTGCCGATTACATTCTTGTCCACTTCCGGCTGAAGGAGCCCTATCACGCCTTCGTGCGCGTCTTTCTGGCGCAGATGTTCACGGATACCGCGGGCTTTCTTCCCTACATGGTGGAGATGCAGAAGTATATCGATCCGCCGCTCCAGTCGCTCTTTAACGCTCTCGAAGAGCGCGGGGCTCTGCGCGCCGGCATCGACCTTTCGCAACTCATCCTGAGCTTCAAAACCATGCACCTGGGCCTGACCGCTCTGTGGGCCATCGAGGGCCCGCCCTTTCAACAAACCACCCGCGTAGTTCGCCAGCAAATGCAGTTCTTCACCCAAGGCATTCTGAGGAAGGCACAATGAAATACTCGTTACCAGCGCTCGCAGTTCTTTTCGCCTCCACGCTCGTTTGCGCGCAAATGCCCGCGCCGGGCGGCAATCCTCTCACGCGCCACTATCGCGAGGGAGAAACCCTCACCTATCACATGACCGCCGTCAACGAGGACTGGCACTACACCGCCGACGCCGCCAGCACAGTGAAGAAGAACGCCAATGGCAGTTACATCGAGGAGTTTCGCTGGACCGCCATGACCTCCAACGGTCAGCCTGTAACGCTGGCGCCGGCGATGGCCGAGTTTCGCCAGACGCTTTCGCTCGATCCCAGTCTGATGCCATCTGGCCCCGATGTGAGCAAAGTGGACCAGGATTGGGTGGGGCCGATCACGGATCTGATGACCTTCTACGTGGACCTGTGGATCACAAACAAGGTTGGCATTCTGCAGCACGCTGGAGATCACTTTTACGTGCCCAATCCGCAGGCCAGCTCGTGGGCGGATGGCGCGCGGGTGATCGTCGGCAAGGACCAGATCGACTTCGACCTGAATATCCAGTCCATCGACCCGGCGAAGCAGACGGCTGTGGTTCTGGTTCACCATGTGCCGCCGCCCCATCCCAACCTGCAGCTTCCGGCGGAGTGGATGCAGGCCCCGGTGGCCGGCACGCCGAATAACTGGGTAGAAGTGACCAAGACAAAGGACGGGAAGTACGAGGCTGGAGTCGGCAAGGAGACCTTTGACGTGACCCTCACCGTCAGCACGGCGGACGGCAGAATCCTCTCGGCCACCATGGAGAACCCCGTGGTGACGAGCAGCCGCGAGTGCGACGACGCGGCGCTGACCAAGTGCGCAGCCGCGCAGCCGCACACCATCCACCGGCATATTGAGATTGCGCTGGTGCACTGACACGCGCGCGCTGAGGCAGCTGTGTCCCCCCCCCCGCCGCGCTCCGGGTAAACTTGACCCATGGCGGAGATTCAACGCAGAAGAACGGCTACGGTTGCAATCGGGCAGGTTCGCGTCGGCTGGGAGGTTCCGGTCGTCGTGCAGTCGATGACCAACACCGACACGGCGGACGTTGCGGGCACTATCGAACAGGTCGCGGCCCTGGCTCTCGCGGGCGACTCACTCATCGCGCAATGTCAGTGCCGGATCGATCCGCGCCACGCGTAACGCCGGGGCGGTGCTGGCCAGGATCGCCGCCACGCTCAATCCCAAGGTCACAGATAGCAGTGTTCGCTCATCATAGACGCCGACGCCATAGATGACGCTGCGCATGGCCCTGAGGACCGCCAACGAGAGAAGCAAACCCACAGCCAGCCCTACGAACGAGGCGCGTAGTCCGGAGCTTGCCACATGGCGAATCGCCGAGCCCATCCCGGAGCCCAGCGCCATGCGAATCCCGATCTCTCGCGTCCTCTCGGCAACAAGGCTGGCTACCAGCCCGAATATTCCTACCAAGCTCAGAAGCAGCGCCAGTCCGGCCATGACCCCTAACAGTGCCACCTCAACCCTCTGGGAGGATAGCGTCCGGGCCTCCAAGTCGCTTAGACGGTAGAAACCCGAGAAGGGCAGCCCCGGGTCCGTCTCCGCGAGAGCTCGCTGCATCTGGACTGTCAGCCCTTCGATCGGGTGCGCCGTGCGTACGATCCAACTCGGCTGAAACCAGATGTGCACGACTTGCAGATATCCCGGTTCGACTTGCGCAGCGGGAATATAGATCGTCTCTTCGCTTTGCAGGGGCGCAGTCGGATTTAACCCCGAAGCGATCTGCGTGTCGGCGACGACCCCAACGATGACCACCTGCTTGTTCACCGTCCGGCCAATCGGATTCATCCCAGGAAAGAACTTGCGTGCAAACGTCTGGTTGATCACTGCTACCGGCTGGACGTGTCTTCCGTCCGCATCCGTTATCGTGCGTCCTGCCAGCAGCGGCATCTCAAGAGTCTCGAAATAGCCGGCAGTCACATAAACCACATCGGTTCCGACCGAGTGACCGGCCTGCGGCCCGTCGTGCAGGTCAACCCCATCGTTCAGAGCCCGCTCGTACGGCAGAGTCAGGCCAACAGCGGCGTTCTGCACGCCCGGGATGCGGCGCAAAGCCGCTGTGCTCTCGCTGAGCAGTTTTGTGAAGGCTACGGGGTCGTAATAGCGCGCATCCGCGAGGGATGCCTTGGCCGTCATCACACCGTTCGGATTGAAGCCGGGCGGCAGTGTCTCCAGATACATCAATGTGCGGATCAGCAATCCCGCACCGGTAAGCAGTACCACCGTGAGCGCCACTTCGACAGCGATCAGCGTCTGACGCAATCTCAGCCTGCTGCTTCCCGCGGTCCCCTTCCGCGCTAGTCCAGTCCGCAGATCCAGACGTGCGAGTGTGAACGCCGGCAGCATGCCGAATAGAACGCTTGTCGCCACTGCAACCGCAATGGTGAAACCAAGAACACGCAGATCGAGCGGCACTTTGGCTACCGGCAGATAACCCTCCGGCAGCAAGGAAAGCAGTCCCCGTGGGGCCACATATCCAACTCCTACACCGAACAGCCCACCCAACAGGGCCAACAGAAGATTCTCTACCCAGAGTTGCTTCTGCACCTGCCAGTGGCTGGCCCCCAGCGCCAGCCGCGTGGCCATCTCCGGCCAACGCCGCGCCATGCGCACCAGCGTCAGTCCGGCTAGGTTGGCGCAGGCGATCAGCAGAATCGCTCCGGCTGCCAACATCAGAGTCAGAACGCGCCCTCGCACCCAAGCCGCTTGACCTT
>JBEKCX010000751.1:0-3353 GCA_050014655.1 Occallatibacter sp.
TTATCTCGACTTTATGCCCGTTTCTCGCCGAAAAGGCCTCGTTGAGGGCCTTGACCATTGCATTATTAGCTGCCACCCCACCAATAAAGTACACCGGTTCCTCAAAACTCCCCTTATGGAGCGATACAACCATGCGTGCAATGCTTTCACAGAGGGCATAGAGCATGGCTGCGACTGGCACGCCTTTCTGCTGCAAATGGATAAGGTCACTCTTGGCGAAAACGCTGCACCGGGCTGCAATCCTGGGCGGGTTGCCCTGGCATTGGAGAGCCAGACTGGCAAAGTCATCCATGCTTACGCCAAGCCGGTAGGCCTGCTGCTCAAGGAATCTTCCTGTCCCTGCGGCGCAGAGAGAATTGGACGATATTTTCCACGGTTTCTTCAACCCGTCTTTCAATGATAAGACGAATGAACTCTGACCCCCAATTTGTACTATAGTCTTTGCATCAGGATGGTTGTGAAGAAGCCCCGATGCGATCGCCAGTGAACTACCGCACTCAGTCCATTTGAATTCCTTCGGAATTAAATCCCTGGGGGAACTCGTGATTCCTGCTGAGGTTATATCTTTAAGATTACATTGCTTTCTTAAAGCGGTTGTAAGTGAATTTACTGCAGCTTTGGCATTCGAAGTAACTTTCTGAATTTCAAGGTGAACAATTTTCCCATCTTCTTCAATCAATGCTAATTTGGCGCTTGTGCCGCCAATGTCGATGCCGAGCAAGTAACTCATGACCCAATTCTAACATGAATACGCATGACCCGGTCCCACAGAATGAGTAGTTGCATGATTAAGCGGTTGATTTGTCTCGATCCTTGCTTGGTGGAACAAAGTTTCATCAGGTTGATTGTTCAGTGCTATAAATTTTAAAGTTCAACCTCGATATATTCCTATTCCATCCCAAGTGGATTCTCAATTCTCTCCAAACGGCTAAGCGTCAACCGATAATAAAACACCGAATACAGCGCCTGAGTGATGATTGTGCATTCATCGTTTATTGAATCCCACCGAGAGCACATGAGCTCAGACTTGTTTGTTAGACCGTTTGCATAGTCGTATTATGTCTACAGGCAGTATTTATTCCGCTATGTCTTGGTAATGTAATCTTACCTGATAATTTGACTTTATTTTCATGAAAGACTAGACTTGTGGCATTTAATAAAATGAAATACGCTTTAAAAGCGGCATGCTGTCGATTCCGGCTAGCATGAGAACATAGCGGCGAATTGGCAAGTAAAAACAGTTCAGACTCAAAGATGCTGGACCAAAGGTACGAATTTGCAAAACAATATACAACATGAACCTAAACGTAAGGGGCATCTCACCAGATATCGTCAGATTGTCATGGTCTTAGCCAAATACAGACTTGAAAAGGTCCTGAACTATGTGGGCTTGCAAAATTATCGGCTGATCGGGTGGATTTTCCGCGGTAACCCCTGGCGTAAAATGACATATTCCGAGCCGGAGCGTATGCGCATGGCTATAGAGGAGTTGGGAACATCTTTCGTAAAACTGGGACAAATCCTTTCGACTCGCACTGACTTACTGCCACCGGCTTACACTACAGAACTTGCAAAACTCCAGAGCTCTATGAAACCTATGCCCATAGAACAAATGAAAAAAGTAATTAGTAATGAGTTGGGCCGTCCAATTGATGAAATATTTATATCATTTGAGAATCCTATTGGCATTGCATCGATTGGGCAGGTCTATACTTGCGGACAAGTTAACGCTTGTACCTTAGCGGACGGGACCGAGGTAGTAACGAAAGTGCAAAAACCTGGTGTACCGGAACAGATTGAAGAAGATATGGAAATTTTGAGTCGAGCGGCTGTAATGGCAACCAAACATTGGAAAGGAGCCCAACAGTACGATCTTGTGGGGATTGTCCGAGAGGTATCAGAAACTATTAAAAACGAAACCGACTATATTCAGGAAGGCCATAATGCCGAGTACTTCGCTGAATTTTTCCAGGATGACCCAACCGTACACATCCCCAAGATTTTCTGGGAGTCCACAACAACACGAGTTCTCACCATGGAACGGATACATGGGATAGGTATTCTAGATGTGCAGGCGCTGGACAAAGCGGGTTTCGATCGAAAAGAATTGGCCAAGCGCGCCGTAAGTCTCTGGTTGAAAATGATTTTTGAAGGTGAGGCGTTTCATGCAGACCCCCATCCCGGGAATTTGTTTGTGGAGTCTGATGGGAGACTGGGTCTGGTTGACTTCGGGATGGTTTACACGGTAGATGATGAGGTGCGTTGGCGTCTGGCCACCGCAGTAAAAGCCATTCTGGATCGCAATGCGGACACCCTGATAGATGCGCTCATAGAATTGGGCGCGGTAAGGCTGCGAAACGAAGTGTCTCGATCCAGTCTCAGAAAAGACTTGAAATCTATAGTCTCAGAAAAGACTTGAAATCTATCATGGGACGTTTACCAAAGACCACTCTACGGAAAAGTTCAGAAAGTGTGAGTTCTACCTTAGAGCAACTCTTATCAGTGTTGCGCAGTAATCAGATACAACTTCCTTCGAATACTTTCATGTTGCTGAAAACGATAATCATGGCCCAAGGGCTGGGTAAAGGATTGGATCCAGATTTTGATATTCTCCCGATGTTGGAATCTAGCGTTCGGAGCCTAGTCGAAAAGAGATATTCGATTAAGGCTGCGCTTCGTCGGTTTCCTTCAGTCGGTGCAGAACTGGTAAGTCTAGTTGGGGGTCTACCTCAGCGGTTGGATCGAATGATGAAGACAGCTGAGCGGGGAGAAATTCAATTACGTGTAGATGCATCAGGTATTGAGCAGCATATCCACCACCTGGAACGACTTGCAAACAGAGTGGTAATAGTCATTATCATCGCTGCTTTAGTTCTCGGATTGGCGCTCTTCTTCGGGTTACGGGCGATTCATTAGCAACTTAGCTTAGTGTTAGCTTCCGATATAGTTTCGCTCCCAAGTAAAAATCATATGTAGCTTTAATGGTAAAAGTAGAGACCATCTCGTTATAGTGTCTGATTGAATTTCTAAAAACGACCAAAACTGGATCTGTCAGTTTAGTGAAAAACGAGGAAGGATTGATTGACTGCAGGTCAAGGAAATCCAGATGTATTTACCTATTTAGAACAGTAAGTACGGAAATTTACACGCCTTTTATCCGCACAGGATATGGTCTTGGGGGAAAAGATCATTCAAAAAATCGAGATTCTATACATTTTTTGTAAGCATTCCCCAAAGAATTGGTAAGTAACTCTTTAGCCTTATATAAACTGCCTTTTCGGGCATCGGAACTTTTCCCGGGAAAGGTCTGGAATACACTTTTACTAAAGTGTGGTGTAATACATGCTCTCTGG
>JBEKCX010000752.1:0-2808 GCA_050014655.1 Occallatibacter sp.
ATTCAGGGCAGTAACCCCGTCAGAATCGGCGGCGATCCCATTGGCGACCAACAGTTCCTTGACGGGAAGATAGATGATGTCCGCATTTACAACCGTGCCCTGTCCTCGAACGAAATCGCGGAGTTGTATGTTTACGAGTCAACAAACGGGCCTTCATTCACGGCGACCGCCGCACCAGACGTGACAAACGGCTTTGTCGTTGGGGCGACTCTCTCCGATGGCGGTAACGGATACACGAACACACCCTCCGTGAGAATCATTGGTGGGGGAGGAAACGGGGCGCAGGCCGAGGCCGTGGTGAGCAACGGGGTGGTCATCGCAATTGACATTCTGGATGCGGGTTCAGGCTACACGAACACACCGATTGTTGTCATTGACCCTCCGTTCATTGCCAATCCAGTTTTGGACGGCTCGCCCATGTCATTCCTCACGTTTTCCAACCTGACCCTTGGCGGCGTTTATCAATTGCAGGAGGCGGCGGCATGGTATTGGACAAACCAGCCAGTCAGCTTCACCGCGACAAACTCCGCTGACGAGCGGCGGTTCCGGCTACGTCACCAGCCCGCCCGTCACCATTATTGGCGGTGGTGGCACGAATGCCGCGGCGGTTTCCCAAATCTCCGGCGGTGTGGTGACGAACATCAGCATCACCAGTGCCGGCATCGGCTATACCAACACACCGACGGTTGAAATCGGCCAGCCCCCCTGCCGCTGCCGTGTCACCCACGGTGCTTCCCATGATGCGGTTGGATTCCGCCAGTCTGGCTCCGTATGACAATTATCAAATCCAATTCACCCCGGCCCTTGGCGCAACTTGGGAGAATTTGAATGGCGGGTTGTTCAGCCCGGCGGATGTGACGAATTCGCAATACCTGTTCGTGACGAACGGCCCCGGCTTTTTCCGACTGCAATATGAGCCGTGAGCGGCTATGCGAAGCCAACTTTTCACCCGTCTGCAAGTGACGTTATCAGGTTTTACAATCGCAGTGAGGACACAGTGAGCGAAAGCGCGGAATTTCTTCAATGTCCCTGCCTCCACTGCGGGCAGAATTTAGAATTCCCAGCCGAAGGGTTGGGTACGGCAATCGAATGCCCGACGTGTCATCAACGCACGATGCTCCTGCGGCCCGATCCAGTCCCGGCTCCAATTCAGCCGGTTTCGGCCAAGAGTGAGGCCACACGTTTGGGCGAGTCCTTCGCTAATGCGCTGGAATCTCGGCAGAAGCTCGAAACCGACAATCCGCCAAGTCTGTTGCGGCAGGAGCGATGCGGTCCCGCCTATGTGATAACGTTGTCGCCGGGCCAAGTTCGTTACCTTGCGGCATCGGACTTCCTTCAAGCCGACATTGAAAATGTCATCTCAGAAATAAAGCGAACGGCACAGGCTCCTATCATCACGAATCCTCATTCCTACTTTTGTCACGATGATGAGTGGAGCGAGCGGTTTCTTTTTTTGGACAAATACGACGAACTGCTTCGTGACGAATCATGGGAGCCTCGACTCCGACTTCATCACAGAATCCTTCTAATGGCGGTGAACGAAGGCATTCCAATCGGATTGTATCATTCCTTTCACTCCCATCTCCAACTGGGCGGAGAGTTTGCATTCTGTGAATGTCTGCAAGCGTGGGTAAAAGAAGCGTATCGGAACGGGGACATAACGGAATCCTATAAAGCATCGCAGGAGCATTTAGTGCTTGGGAAGAACACGGGCTGCGTATCGGTCGGAGGGAAACTGTACTCGGAATCGCGTTTGGTTTTTAGGAAAACAGACTTTGTAAAGAAGAAGCTCCGGGAATTGGCCGAGGCCGCAGAAGCACAGGCGGCCAAAGAGAATCTCGAAACGCTGAACAAAAGCCGTTTCGAGTCTTTCGTCTATATCATGGAGGACTGTCGCAATGGCACCTTCAAGATCGGTCGCAGCAAAACCCCTGGCAAGCGTGAGCGCACACTGCAATCTGAAGTTCCAGAAATTGTCCTTCGCTTCTCCATACCCGCTGCTGATGATGACGAGAGGCGGCTGCATGACCGATTTGATCCAAAGCGGCTGCGCGGGGAATGGTTCAACCTGACGGCAGACGAATTGCTGTGGATCATCTCGTTTCTCAAGAAGAACGGGGATGCCTCCCGCGCATCCGCAGATTACGAATGGGTGGGGAGGATCACCCTCAAAGCATCGCCTAAAACACTGGGCGAATAGACGGCGAGGGGTGGCTGGGGCAAGGATGGCAGAAATGGAGTCCAATGAGCCTAAAAAGAATCGTTTACCGGGGTGGTGGTTACGCCCGCCGCCGTGACCGGAGCAGTTACGGGTCCACGGGAGGAACCGGCCCCGCTCCGCAGCCACAGACAACTGATGGTTGTATGGGCGTCTCCGTGATGGGTTTGATGCTCGGTGGCTTGCTGGTGTTCGTATTTCCCCCGCTCGGTGCAATGGTCATTTTCTTTTCTTTGATGGCCGGCGGAGCGGCGGCGTTGTTCGGTCGCCCGACCCGCCCGCCTCAAAGCATCCCCCAGCCGCCCGCCCCGCCCCAACCGGAACAACGGCAAACCGGGCAACCAACTGAACAGCCATACCTGTACTGCCACTGCCAACACTGCAACCAGCGAATGGAGTTCCCGCGGCACGGCGTTGGAATGACCATCAATTGCCCCACCTGTGGATTGACCACCGTGTTGTACGATGGTAAGCGGTAAAGGAGAGACCCCCTGTTGCGGGCCGGGAAGCCTGATAAGCTGGCTGATTAGCCAGACGCCGATGGATAATCAGGCGGCCAACTTGACTTGGGACTGGCGGGCCTTCTGCCA
>JBEKCX010000753.1:0-3365 GCA_050014655.1 Occallatibacter sp.
GTCCAGAATGCGAAACGATGTTGGAGAGAGCGTGATGGAAATGGAGTATTTCGACAGGTCGGCACCTTCCGACAATCCCATAGGGCGGCTTCCCTCCGTTCTCCACGCCCCATCGACACTGTTATCTATGAGATCGAGTATGCAGTCCTCAAGAAGGATGTCCTTCGTAATCATCTTTACGAAGAACGTCTTTGTCGGATTGGCCGCATACGTTAGACCAACCCATCTGTCCAAACTCCGCCGTTGGTGATTCAGTGGAGGGATGGACGATCAAGCGCAGGTGGTAGAATTCCGGCGCCGGCGGACCCGCGCGGAAGCCGAGCAGGTGGCGGGCGAGTACGAAGGCAGCGGGCTGAGCCGTGTTGAGTTCTGCCGGAAGCACGGGCTGAGTTTGGCCACGCTTGCCCGCTATCGGAAGCGGCAAGCGCAAAGCGAGGCCGTAGGGGGACGGCGCTGGCTGGCGGTAGAAGTGGCTGACGCCAACGCGACGCCGCTGGGGAGCAGTGGTCTGGCGGTGGCACTGCCGGGCGGCCGTCGCATCGAGGTCGGATGCGGGTTTGACGCCCAGACCTTGGTGCAGTTGCTGAGCGTGCTGGAGCGGTAGCATGTTCGGCTGGGGGCCGGCGACGCGGATTTATTTGGCGGCGGGGGCCACGGACATGCGCAAGGGCTTCGAAGGTCTCTACGGACTGGCGCGCGACCGTTTGTTGTGCGAGCCTCTGAGCGGGCATGTATTCCTCTTCGCCAACGCGCAACGCAATCGCTTGAAGCTGCTGTTCTGGGATGGGAGCGGGCTGTGGGTCTGCGCCAAGCGTCTGGAGAAGGGACGGTTCGGTTGGCCGGAGGCCGTTAGCGGTCAGACGAGGGTCGTACTCAGTCACGAGGAACTGGCGCTATTGGTGGGGGGCATCGATCTGGCGGCGACCAGGCGTCGGCGATGGTATCGGAATATGACTCAAGAACAACAGATACAGGATAAGTAGCTCTGAATCTACTTGTAAGTGATCATACGTCGGGTTATATTATTACTTACTCTCCGTGAACGCCACTTCATCCAGTCCCGAGAGATCCCCAGCCGATGAGAACGTCGCGTTGAAGCGGGCATTGGCATTGGCCCATCTGCAAATCCAGGACCTGAAGGCGCAATTGCGGTTAGCCCTGATCAAGAAGTATGGTCCTGGCAGCGAGAAGCTCAGCGATGCACAACTCAACCTGCTGGGACTCGAGCCGGGAGTGAGCCGTCTCGAAGTCCAGGCGGAAAGTCTTCGTGATCCGCTGCCGGCATCCACAGACCACAAGCCCCGTCCGCATCCAGGTCGACAGGAGCTGCCCGCCGACTTGCCGCGTGTGGAGCGCGTGATTGCCTGCACGCCGGAGCAGTGCACCTGTGCGGCTTGCGGCCAACCGACAACGGTGATTGGATACGACGTCAGCGAGCAGTTGGATGTGGAGCCCGCCAAGTACTTCGTGGTGGTGACCAAACGCGAAAAGCGCGCCTGCAAGCATTGTGAGGAAGGCGGAGTGGCAGCGGCCCCCGCTCCGGCGCGGATCATCGAAAAGGGTCTGGTCAGCGACGGAGTGGTGATCAACACAGTGGTCTCCAAATACAGCGACCATCTGCCGCTGTACCGCCAGAGCGCGATTCTGGAACGGGAGGCGGGCGTCGAGATCAGCCGGGCGACGATGGACGGATGGGTGATGCGGGTAGGCGAGTTACTCATTCCCATCGCCAAAGCGATGGGCCGGGAGTTACTCGGCGGTAGTTACATTCAGGCAGATGAAACGACCGTTGATGTGCAAATGCACGATGGGAGAGGGCAGAACCACCAAGCGTATCTGTGGCAATACGGCCGGCCGGGGGGTGGCGTGGTGTTCGACTTCCGCCTGGGGCGGGGGCGCGACGGGCCCAAGAAATTCCTGGGACAGTTTGAGGGCATTTTGCAAACCGACGGCTATGGCGCTTACGATCGCGTCGGCGGGCCGAAGATGGTGCATGCCGCATGTTGGGCGCACGCGCGAAGGAAGTTCTTCGAGGCGGCGCAGCTCAACCCCACCGATGCGACGGCCACGCGCATCGTGGGGTTGATCGACGACCTGTTTGGCATCGACGCCCAGGCGCGCGAACAGAACCTGGACCACGCCGCGCGCCAGGCGCTACACCTGGAGTGGGCCAATCCACTGGTGGAGGTGATTCGCGGGGAGGTCGAGGCAGCCCGCGACGCTTCCCTGCCTTCCAGCGCCTTGGGCAAAGCGGCGCACTACACGCTCTCGCTGTGGCGGAAGCTCACGCGCTTCCTGGAGTATCCCGAGTTGGAACTGAGCAACAACCTGGCGGAGAACTCGATGCGCCCAGTGGCTTTGGGCCGGAAGAACTGGATCCACGTCGGAAGCCAGCAGGCCGGGCCGAAAGTGGCGGCCATTCTGTCCATCGTGGAAAGCTGCCGCCGGCTGAAGATTCCAATCCGGGAGTACTTAGCCGCCGTTCTGCCCGGCCTCGCTGACATCTCGATTCAGCGTCTGGCAGGACTCACGCCCTCAGCTTGGGCGGCCGAGAGCAGATAGCCCCAACGACCGCCCTGTCAAGCCTGTAGTTCCTCTGACGCATACGCAGGATTCGGAAATAACTATCCCGCCTCCGGACCACATCTTTCATGAAGTTCGCCGGGTTCTTTTGGCTCAAGGTCGCGCCAATCCGACCGATGGCGCGACTGACATCGTCCAGCGTTACGGCATTATTGGGAAGGCAGCCTGAGGCCGCGTCCCAGCGTTCCAGGAACAGGGCTTCTATAACCGCGGTCTTCGCAGAGGCCATCTTCCAATTGTCGTGCAGCGATTATGTGTGCACAACTTCTTCGACAGTATCGCGAGGCTAATCGAGCATGGTGTCCACGTTGGAGCGGCCCGCGATCTGGGCGCCCCCGCTCGGGCTGCCCGCCCAAACTAAGCGCCTGCCGCGGCCGCAAGCTAGCGCAAGCACTGGGGGAACTCTGGGGGAACTCCGGCGTCCACACTTGGGTAAACTCGGGTAAGGATGAGTAAAGATTTGAAATAGCCCTGGCTCGGGCGCAGAACTGCAAGTGGCGTGTTCACTAGGGGATACGTTGAAAAGGAAGGACTTAAATTGGCTCCTCAGGTAGGACTCGAACCTACAACCCTTCGGTTAACAGCCGAATGGCTTTGAGCCGCCTCACGTTGCAAACACGAGACTTACACGCGCAAAGAGCCGATTAGTCTGGAATTTGGGGGGACTCTGGGGGGACCCCACGACGCTCCTTCGGGCCAACCTCCAGGAACCCCGTCTTTCGACCTCTTGGTCGTTTCAGCGAACGCGAGGTGCTCGCGGCCTGCGTGCTGATGGTCTGGCA
>JBEKCX010000754.1:0-3364 GCA_050014655.1 Occallatibacter sp.
GAGGCTTCTTGAACACCCAGATCACCGGGAATAAATGAGATAACGGTCAGAGTGATACCGAAATTGAACCCGGTAATCAGCACACCCAGATGCACTGGAATACCGAGAGCTTTGAAACAGAAAGCCAGACTTGCTATCATGGCCGCTACATCTCCGACGATCAAACCTGCCAACAGAAGTGCGAATTTAGGTTTCTGTCTCAGCTGTAGAATCCCTTGTGTGACCGTGTCTCCAAAATCACTAAGGCGCTTTTCAATGCTCCTGTGTGTTATAAAATGCCAGATTTTACCTAAGACCATCAAGACAAAGACTCGGATTCGGGTGTTATATAAGATAAAGATCGCCACTGCAATAACTATAACCAGAATTACGATTAACAAAACCATTATGGCCACTCCACCAAAGGCCAGCGGATAACTGAAGATGATATATATCAGACTTAAAGGGATGAGAATAAAAAAGACAAGGTTTTTAAAATATGAGAGCAGTAGCGACGAACCCACAGTCTGGCTTGGTGTTACTCCATGACGTCCCAGGACCAACAGCCTCAATGCCAATGAGGCCGGAATGGCTATTAGACTTGACAATACGTTTGAAACAAATCCTACCCTTAGTAAGTAAAGCTTTTCAACCTCCACTCCAAAAACCCTCAACATGACTACCACGCTGAGGCTTGCCAAGAGATAGGATATAGCGACGAAACCCAGAGCAATACCTAGATAGCTCCACTCGGCTTTACCCCATAGCTGCCTCACCTGGTTTCGGTCGAGAAAAATGATAACTGCGCCTATTATGATCATTAACCCGATGGCAATGACAGTGAGACGCATATTAAATGGGCTTTTTTGCTGCTCTGCTTTAACCATATTCAATTCATTAACTAGTAATACGTGGACCGAGCATTTCTTTTGAAAGCTTAAGCAAAAGTTTTAGATATCCAACAGATTATTTGAAGAGTACGACTGGTAACCAGCGAGTATTGTGGTAACTTTAAGACACAGCTTTGTGTAGAAATCTACATTCAAACACTGAGCAGCAACTTATTTTCTGTTAAACGTAATCCAAAGCCCCTTAAATTGTTTGTCCTAAATTACTGTTTTAACAATTAAACCACGTATATTATGCGAACAGGGGTGTGTATAAGTCATAAAATTTGCTTCCAAAAGATTACAAATATATGAAGTTTTGATCATCATATCAACACCAGCGGCATTGGGGCGACGTACACATAAGTGGCAAAAGAGATTGTGTTTTGGGCTACCCTTTTCTCATTATTTTGTAACGAAATATTCACATTCTCTCTCAATTATTTATGACTTTGTTAGTATTCTGACAGTATAATTGTTGAAATAATTATTAATGATGGTTAAGGTCAGATAGGAGAACTAGAATGGACGGATTGATTCGATACGTCAAGTCTCTTTCCTTTCAATTGAATTGGATTTTTCTATCTCCTGAGAAAAAATATGCCCGTTTATGGGCCAGGACAAAGAAGCTAGGTGATCTTGATTACGCCCTTAAGGGTGCAGCGGCGAGTGACAGCAAATAAGGGAAAGTCGTTTAGTGGCAATTGATACTTAGACAAAAGGAGCGATCTATGGCAGCAAAGTTTGAAATCTATAAAAACGAGGCCGGGTTATTCCGGTGGAGACCAATCCGTAGGGGTAAGGTAACACGGAGTGGCATTGTTTCCGGCAAAGAGACGGGACTAACGCGATTGTCTAAATAGCTTTTCCCAAACTAAGGAAAAGAGCGCTGACCAATGGATATTAGAAAAAGAGATAAACCCATCGACCTTCTGCTAATTGAAGATAACCCTGGGGATCGGTTGCTTACCAAACGCATGTTGGAAAAGGCACAATACACTATTTTTCGCATTAGTTATGCCAATAACCTCTCAGCAGGAATAGATTGTGCTATGAGGAATAAAATAGATGTCATTTTATCAGATCTCAATTTGCCTGATAGTCCCGATGTTGACACATTCCATAAGCTAAAACTTCAAGTACCAGAGATCCCTATAGTAGTGCTTTCAGGGTTTGCGGATGAAGAAGCGTCACTCAAAGCAGTCCGAGAGGGGGCACAGGATTACCTGATCAAAGGCCAAATTAACGGGAACGTATTGGAGAGATCTCTGCTTTATGCTATCGAGCGTAAAAGGGTAGAAGATACTGTTAAACGATTAGCTTATCATGATCCTCTTACTGGTTTACCAAACCGAGCATTGTTTACTGACCGATTTATGATGGCGAAGGCAAATAGCAAGCGTTATCGTATGAAGACCGCTTTGATAACGCTTGATCTTGACCATTTTAAGGATATCAATGATAATTTTGGCTTCGACGCTGGCGACGAGTTGCTGAAAGAAGTGGGTAGCCGACTTTTGAGTGCGCTGCGCCAAACCGATACCGTTTGTCGCATGGGTGGTGATGAATTTGCACTATTAATCCCCGAGGTTACCTTGAAAAAAGCGGTGGGAGTTATTGTCCACCGAATTCGTGCCACAATGAGAAAGCCATTTGCATGCCATGGATTCGGGGGAATGATTTGTGCCAACCTTGGTGTTGCCATTTATCCAGAAGATGGTGAGAGTCTAGAAACACTAATCAAACATGCGGGTATAGCCCCGTATAAGGAGAAAAAAGCAAGACGCGACGATTACTCATTGCTAAATTAGTTTGAAAAGGGTATTTTCGAGGAACGTTTATATTTGTAGGCAAGCGATTAAAAGAGATAACAAATATGATCTGGGAAGACGACGGTAATTCCAGAGTGGTCCATGTTAGCTTTCATACTCCATATTTCAGTATAATCTCAATTTTAGAAATGTTCACCAATCGTCCCGGACTCGAACCTTTCACCCATTAGGAAGATAACAGGAAGGGGGGAAGCCAATGACAAACGATACATTACACAAACTTCGTATACAGGCAGAAGAACGACTTGCCAAGCGAGAACGTCAAATAGAAAGTCTGGAGAGGGCTGACCTGGCGACGTTGGCTCATGAACTTGATGTTCATCAGGTAGAACTGGAGATACAAAATGAGGAACTCCGTCTGGCACGTACGGCAGCAGAAGAAGCTAGAGACCGATACCTAGACCTTTATGATTTCGCGCCGGTGGGGTATTTCACAGTAGACGAGCACAGCCGCATAATAGAGGCTAACCTCACTGCATCAGAACTATTAAAAGTGGAAACGAGACGCAATCTATTAGATACCCGTTTCACGAAATACATTAATCCTGAGGAAAGCAGCAAGTACCACTTCCACCAGCGGAAAGTGCTGGAAAGCGACGATAAGCAGACTCTAGAATTGAAGATGCAAAAAGCAGATGGTACTCCATTCGATGCTCAATTGCTAAG
>JBEKCX010000755.1:0-3363 GCA_050014655.1 Occallatibacter sp.
AGGGCGCTGGGCATTCCTGTTGTCGAGCAGGCGCTGCCGCGCGAGATGGTCTACATCAGCGACGAGGCCTTCTTCAGCGGCACCGCCGCCGAGGTCACTCACCTGCGCTCGGTGGACAAGATTCTCGTCGGCGATGGCACCATGGGCCCGGTGACTACGGCCATCCACGACGAGTTCTTCGCCATCGTCAACGGCATCAAGCCCGACCGCTACGACTGGCTGACGCCGGTGCGTGTCCCAGTGACAGAAGCGGTTGGAGCTTAACCGTTATCCTGATTAGTCGCAAAAGAACACGTATCAGATAACGAGTTTGAGTCGTAGATGACGAGGGCGGCAAAACGGGGACACTGACGGTTTGAAGTCAGACAGACAACTTAGGAGAATATAGGCCATCCTTTAGCCTTGGCATTAGAGAGCAATTCCTTGTATTCCTTCTCCGTAAGAAACTGTGCATACTGGCCGAACTTGATATGCTTTCCAGCAGCGTCAAAAGTGTAGTAGCACGTTCTATAAGCGATCCTTGAGCCGTCCCAGAATGGCTTATCGGACTTAATCTTCTGAATGAGATGTTTATAGTCACCAACGATGATATACACTTCATCCACAACAGTTCCTGTTTTGGTTCGCTCAGAGCCGCCTTTTACCTTAAAGTGAACGAGTTTTTCAACAGTCGTCCATCCTTCTAGTTTTTCGCGCTGCTTCTTCATTGTTTAGCCTCCACAATCTTTATTCCCTCTCACTTTGCGATGCGCACAAATAGGAAATTCTGCACACATAAGCTATAAGAGTTAGTACAACTATGATCCTTCTGCGCAAAAGACTTCCGATGATACGCGGTTATCTTCACAATAATCTGAAATTAACTTTGTACCTGCGGGAGATTTGTTAACAATGATTCCCAGATTCAATAATTGCATACAATCAATGTTGTCCCAGTTTATTTTCTTTAAATCATCCATAGTATATTGTAGATCAAAAGCGTACACTTGACTGCTGTTGCCGTATATATCTTGGCCGTCGCCGACAATAGTGAACAAAATCGTTCCTTCGTTGTTATTGTTATTAACTTCATGTTTCGCTATATGTTCAATATCTGACGATATATCAAATAAAGCTATTGAATTGGTAACTCCCAGTAGTTTCAATCTATAACGAGCTGTTCCACCATCCACTTTAGCGTCTTCATGTTCAATGACACTGCTTGGAAGTGAGTAGCTCGAAGTAGATACGACAACAAATAAAATTAGGAGTACTCCTATAACCACAGAAAAGAACGCTAAATATCTCCTTTGTACGCGAGTCATTGTCAAATGTACGCGAGTCATTATCAAACCTCTTCCTAATTAGCGGCTTGGAGCAGTACTTCGCAAGCGACGCGTCATGTTCTCAAGGTAGCTCAGATCAAATATGCTGCTCAGAGGAATCAACTTTTTCAGTCCTGATTCGCACAAATTATACCGCTCTTCAGCAGTATGACAAGGGCAAAGCTGCAATTCCGGCCGAAAAACAGAGCGATTCCGTGCCGCCCTGGACTCGACCGCGTAATCGGGAGCCTTCCTTGTCGATTTCTCAGACACTCCTTCCCCCCCTTGTCCTCCGTGCTTCGCGAAGCGTGATTCCGCTCATCGAACGATGCGCAGCGTGCGCTCCCAGCGCGCAAGCTTCGTGAGCGAGACGGCTGGTTCTCTTATGGAAAAGTAGACAAGGAATGGTTTCCCGACGATGGCTGCGCGCGGGACGAGTCCCCAGTAGCGGCTGTCTTCGCTGTTGTTGCGGTTGTCGCCCAGCACGAAGTAGCTGTCCGGCGGAATGGTGAGTTCGCCATTACGCACCAGCGAGTGCATCTGCACCCACCAGCGCGAATCGACTGCGGGGTCGGCGCGGTCCAGGCGCGGGAAGTCGTCGCGGTAGCTGTCCGCGGCCGATGGCAGATAGAAGGCATACGGCTCGCTGAGCGCGTGGCCGTCGATCAGCACGCACCCGTCGCGCAGGCGCAGGCGGTCGCCCGGCAGACCCACCACGCGCTTGACCAGGTGCAGCGAGGGATGGACCGGGAAGTGGAAGACGATCAGGTCGCCGCGGCGGATGAGTCCTGCCGGAGCCAGGGCAGAGAAGTGGCTGGTGGAGACCTCTTTGTTGACCAGCAGAAAGTCCCCCACCAGCAGCGTTGGCTCCATCGACGCGGATGGAATGCGATAGGGCTGCGCGGTGAAGGTCAGGATGAAGAGCGCGATCACCACAATGGTGAGCAGCGATTGGAAGGCCTGCAGCAGGCTGTGATGGTGGTGAATTGTGGCTTCGCCGTGTCCGACCGCCAGACTCATCGCGAGGCCTTCGTTTGCAGGGAGACGTCGGCGGGCGCGCGCCAGAGAGCAGTCTGGCGAAGGCGAGCCGCGCGGCCTCCTGCTGGGCCTGCTTCTTGGTGCTGCCGTCGGCGCCGGCCAGGGTCAGCAGCGCGCCCGTCGAGCCGGCCACACGCACCTCGATGCGGAAGCGTTTCTGATGGTCGGGGCCGGACTGCGCGGTCAGCACGTACTGCGGCTGGCCGTGGCCCGCTGCCTGCAGGCGTTCCTGCAAGGCGGACTTGTAGTCGCCCACCGCGCCCGAGAAGGGTTCGCTGGAGTGCAGCACGCCGAGCAGGCTGGCCTCCGCCGGCTCGATGATGTGGCGATCGATGAACTCGCGCGCGGCCGCCAGCCCGCCGTCCAGGTACAGCGCGGCGATGACCGCCTCCAGCGCGTTGGCCAGCAGCGCGGGCTTCTTATGGCCGCCGCTATGCGCCTCTCCGCGGCCAAGCAGAAGCATGGGCCCAAGCTGGATGCGTTGCCCCACCTGCGCCAGATGCCGGCTGCTGACCAGCGAGGCGCGCAGTCGCGTCAGGTCTCCCTCACGCAGCGCAGGCAGACGCTGGTACAGCGCCTCGGCGACCACCAGGCCCAGCACCGCGTCGCCCAGAAACTCCAGCCGCTCATTGTCGCTTCCGGGGTCGGGCGTGCCCTCGGGATTGCTCTCGTAGGCCAGCGAGCTGTGCGTCAGCGCGAGCGTAAGCAGGCCGGGGTCCTTGAATTTGTACTCGAAGAACTGACCGGCAGCATTTTCGACCGGGATCGACGGGGCCGAAGACGCCGGCTTGGGTTTTTCCGCGGCCCCGTCAGCGCGGGCGACGGCTGGCACGGGCCGCCTGCCCGGTGGCTTGCGGGAGCGTTCAGCCATGGATTGGCGCGTCGTCAATGGATTCCCCCCTCCTCGACGGTGCATCTGGGCTTCTGAACCCGAAAGCCTCTGATTCTCAGCCTGCGATCTTCAGTTTACCGGAGTTGTCTGCCGGACGGCATAGTTCCGGCGGGACTTACTTGGACGGCG
>JBEKCX010000756.1:0-3349 GCA_050014655.1 Occallatibacter sp.
CTGACCAAGCCGACCAAGCTGTCCCATGCGGAGTGGGAGATCATTCACGGGCATCCGGAAACAGGCTTTACGATTCTGAAGGACATTCCGTTTGTCTGGCCCGTCGCCGACATCGTGCGCCAGCATCACGAAAGGCTGGATGGCTCAGGCTATCCATTGGGCCTCAAGGCGGACGCGATCCTGCCGGAAGCCAAAGTGCTGGCGGTAGCGGACATCGTAGAAGCGATGTCTGCCTTCCGGCCCTATAGGCCTGCAATCGAGCTGGAAACCGTATTGCAGGAGATCGAAAGCCAGGCCGGCAGAGGGCTGGATGCGGAGGCTGTCAGAGTGTGCGCGGGACTGTTCCGCGAAAAGAAGTTTGCTCTGCCCAAGTTGATTCTGAATTGATATTGCTTCTCCTTCAGGAGCGAACCTGCCGTGGAACTTGGAAGTTGCCGAAGAGCAGTATTTGGTTAGAGGCATTCAGATTGGCGCAGCGCGCCTGATGCGCCCCGCCCCTGCATAGCGCCGGAATTGCGGGCTTCTTCTTGGTAAAGGCCCGGCAGAGGCGCGTCCGCGCAGGCGTTTTCGCCCTCTCCAGACCGGGGCCCCCTCGGCCGGCCCTTCGCCGCCCCCAAACACCCATACTACCGGCAGTTCGCGGCTCCAAAGCCCCCTCGGCTGCTCAATCCCTGGCGGCGGTCGCTTACCGGAGGGTTGGAGGATAGCGTCTATTCTCTTGTATTCTCTTGCCGCTCACACCCGCGCCAGTATATCCTTACCGCAACGTCTAGGGGATTCCAAAAGGCTCTCGGTAGTTGAGATTGTGGGGAGGGTTATGACCGGCAAGCATGGATTTCTCGAAGCACTGAAGGAAGTTGCCTTTGAAGATGAACCGGCGCCGCCGGAGAAGCACACTCCTGCGCCCGCCGCGCCCGCGTTTTCGTCACCCCCATTTTCCGCCCCGGTAGTTGCGCCTGCAGATGCGGGCGGGGCCTCGCCGGCTCCTTATGCGCTGCCCATCGACGCGGGAGTGGTTCCGGATAGCGATGCGGTTTACCAGACGCTACTGGCCAAGACCGATTTCGAGGCCACGCCCGCCGCCGCGACGATCCACAAGTTTCTCGATCCTCTCAAGGCCATCCCGGACACCGTCATGCCTTCGAACATCAAGTTCAAGACCGCGGTGGTTCAGGCCACGGCGCAGGCCGGATTGACCGAAGACGCGATCCTGGGAACCTTCGACACGCTGAAGGCGAAACTTCAGCAGGAAAAAGAAGCCTTCGGCGGTAAGTCGCAGCAGTTTGCGGCCCGCGAGGTTGCGGGGCGGCAGGACCAGATTCAGAAGATAAGCGCACAGATCACGGAGCTTCAGCAGGAGTTGGCCCGGTTGTCCAATGAATTGGTGGATGCGCAGGGAAAAGCTACCCATGCGCAGAGCCAGTTCGAGGCGGCCGTGCAGCGCCGCGGCAGTGAACTCGAACAGCAGAGGGCGCTCTACGCCTCGCTGCTGAAAGGATAAGAGACTCTCATGGGCATTTCGCCAGTAACTCCCAACTTTACCCAGAACATTCAGAATTACACTCCGAAGTCGTTCTGGAAGCGACCCGAGGGCCCCTTCGGCATGGTGGTGTTAGCGGGCCTGATCCTTGCCGGCGCCTGGGGCCTGTACCTCATTCTGCCGTTTCTGATCACACTCTTGACGGACACGCTTCATATGGCCATTCTGGCCGCGGTGCTGTTCGCCATCCTGTGGCTGGTCTTCAATTCAACCTTCCGCGCCGCGGTCACGAATCTCTTTCAGAACGCTGTGCGATTTTTCGCCTCGTGGGTGGTGGAGACCGATCCGATCGGCATTCTCCGCAACAATCTGGACGACATGAAGAAGGCCAAGTACGACCTGGACCAGACCTTGCAGCGCTTTGCCGGAAGCGACGAGAGGCTGCAGCGCAGCATCGCCGCCAAGACCGACGAGATCAACGCGCTCGGCCACAAGGCCCAGAAGGCCGAGCAGATGGCCAACGCGGCCACCGACCCGATGGAGAAGGAACGGTTGCAGCTCGAGCGGCAGACCTTCCTGGAGCAGGCTGGAATGCTGATGCAGGGCGTCAAGCAGCTTCAGGCGCTTGAAGACCAGACCGGGAAGATGCTCAAGACCTTCCAGCACTGGTCGCAGATCTCCGACAGCAAGATTCAGCGAACGGAGAACAAGGTCAACTTCCTGGCCGAGCAGCGCAAGATGATTCTGGATGCCAAGGCCACCCTGGGCGTGGGCCAGCAGTTGCTGCGCGGCAATCCGGAACAGTTGAAGATGGTGGATATGGCGCTGGAGTATCTCGAAGACGACACCTCGCGCACGCTGGGCGAGATTCGCGAGTTCTCCCGCTATACCGACAAGCTGCTGACCGACGACCAGATCGAATCCGGCGCGGCCGCGGACGAAGCAGCTTCAAAGTTTGCCGAGTTCAACCAGAAGCTGCTGACATCCGGCAACCAATCCACCGGGGCGGACTTGATTCACATTCCGGGGATGGAAGCGCCGGAGCCGGTCAAGATGCCCACAACCCTTGCCAGCGTAGCCGCATCGAGCGCGAAGAGCGCCAGCGATTACGACAACATGTTCAAGTAATCAACATTTTGCGAATTCATTGAAGGGAAGAAAGAAATGCCGCGTCTGAAGCCGCAAGCGAAGTTTGTCCTGATTCTGATCGTGGTTGTCGTGGTGTTTTTCGGGCTGCGCGCCGCCATGCAGCATGGCCTGATTCCAACCCCCGGCATCATGAAGTCCATCGTCGCATCCCGCGTGGAGCTTCCGCCCCAGCAGGAGGCGCAGGTGGCCAACGTGCAGGCGCTGCCCTATCCCTCTGCCGCTCCGGCCAGCGTGCAGGCCACGCATATCACATTCGACGTCTGGGAGTGGAATGCGATGTTCTCGCTGATCTATGCCAACGGCGGCCCGGATACCACCAAGGGTTCGCTGATGGAGAAATACGGCGTCAACCTGACGCTGCACCGCGAAGACTCGAACGACCAGATGGGCAACGACCTTATCGACTGCGCCAAGCAGCTCCATGATGGCGAGAAGAGCTGCTCCAAGGGCGCCGAGGCGATCGTGGTGATGGGCGACAGCGGCGGCCAGTGGCTCTCCAACCTGAATCCGCAACTGAAAAAGCTGGGGCCTGACTACCAGGCGGTAATTATCGGCGCGGTGGGCCGCTCCAATGGCGAGGATGCGCTGCTCGGCCCGGCGGAGTGGAAGTCGAATCCGCAGAGCATGAAAGGCAAGACCATCGTCGGCGTCATTCGCGACGGCGACTGGAACATCGCCCTGAACTATCTGGGATCGAACGGGCTCAAGAACAACCCGGAC
>JBEKCX010000757.1:0-3330 GCA_050014655.1 Occallatibacter sp.
ACCTTGCACTTCAAGTGTGTGGGAGTAGGCAACATCTTCAACACCTTCCGGTAACGAATTTGTAGTGATGGTGGGGGTTTTCGAAGGATTGCAACTGGTGGAAATAATTAACCCGATCAATGCTAATGTAAGTGAGACCATTCTTATTATTGTTCTCATTTTTTTGCACTCCTGAAGCCAATCTGTTTCAGTTAGGTCAATCAATGAACCTTTTTAAAAATCTAATTAAATGAGTGTATGGACAAACTGTAAATACAAGGCACCGCAACTATCAAACAGGCTATTAGTATTAATCGCGAATCCCTTTTGGAAACGCTGTACCCTAAGAATGCAGATACCAATATCGGGGCAATAACGGCAATTAACAGCCCTATTATCAGGTCTCGTATAGGCTCGCTCCCCCTACAGCGGTAATACCGGATTAATACGTCCGCTAACGGCGCGTAAAGGATGACAAAGCAAATTACGCCTGCGGTTACCCCCCATCGATTTTTTGCTGAATTCCTGTTCACGATTACCGACCATCCAGAATTTATTATCTCACTCGAGTTGAACTGTTGCACGAATTCAATCCCAAACTGAATACAATAAGCAATATTAAACAAACATTTACCCATTTATTCATTTTTTACTCCTGCAGCCGGCTTCAATATCTGAACTATAAGGACTCTCTCGATTAAGTTTTGCCATTTTCCTCCCTTATGAAAATTATTATGTACAGGGACCGCCAATAGTAACATTGAAAGCTACGCCGCGCGCGGCCAAGTCTGGCATATAGGTTGACTTTGACAAATCGCTTAATGGGTTGGAATCCAAACCAAGTATGGTGCATCCTTTACCCAGTCCCGGATTGTTCACCAGCGGCAAAATATCCGTAATCTGGTTATTATCAAGTGAGAGGAATTGGAGTTGCGGCAATTTACTCAAGTTTGAGATATCGATTATCTGATTGTTGGAGATGGATAAATTTTGTATGGCGGTGAGATTAGACAGAAAAGAAATATCGGCGATCTGATTACCACCGATGCTCAGGTATTGTAATGCGGTAAGATTAGCGAGACCGGCAGCATTCTTAATCTGATTACCATCCAGTCTAAGGGTTTGCAATGCCGTGAGATTAGCTATTGCGCTAAGGTTCTCAATAGTATTGTTATGGGCTTCTAACGAAGTAAGATGTATTAATTTGCTCAATGGCGAAATGTCAGTAATGCTGTTACCGGAAATATCAAGCTGGGTAAGACTGGTGAGTGATGCTAGCGGCGAGACGTCAGTCAATAAATTCGAGCTTAAATCGATATTATTAAGTTGATGTAAATTACTCAACGCGGAGATGTCTTTCACTTTATTGCCAAACATTTCCAGGTCGGTTAGGTTGGATAATCCGGCCACAGCGGAGATATCGCTGATGTTATTGGTGTTTAGTGTTAATTTACTTAATTCGGAGAGGTTTCCCAGTGCCGAGATATCGCTGATCGAATTGGATTCAAGGTCCAGTGTTGTCAGTTGCTTTAAATTGGCCAGCGGAGAAATGTCCGTGATTCCATCGGTCGGAAGGGACAAATCAGAAAGCAGGGTCAGGGTATTGATCCAGGGAATACTCACAGTAGCGTCTGCTTCGATATCGATTTTAGTAAGCTTGGAACACGCCGATAATGCTGAATAATCAGGTCCGGCTTTAAGGTAATCAAGGGTAATCTGGGTTAAATTGTGCAGATTTTTTATGGGAGAAATGTCCATTACCTGTTCATCATCATAAATTGATAAGGACGTCAATTGCGGCAGAGCTGCAAGAAATGACAGGTTGGTAGCCTGGCTGCCGGAAATAGTCAGGGACCTCAAGTTATGCATATTTTGGAGCGGGCTTAAATCCACCGTTTCCGAAAAACCAACCTCCAGACTTAAGTCAGTAAGATTGATCAATTTACCCAGCGGGGTAATATCTGTTATTTCTTGGGCGTCTAAATTTAAGCTCGTCAATCCTGTCAGATTTCCCAGTGGCGTAATATCATCGGTAGTGGTAAAAAGTTGCAGTGATTTGAGTTTTTGCAGACTTTCCAGCGGAGTAAGGTCAATATCACCGAACATCGCGTTAATTTCCAGTGACTGCAGATTAACACAATGTTCCAAACCGGATAAATTTACAAAATTGTCTGTACAGGCATTTATAGCTGAAAAACCGGTGAGTTTATCAAGGTCGCTTTGATAGATATCTCCCGTCGGCTTGCCAATGGCATTCCTGATAGCCTGTTCCAACGCGGCGTCAGGGAACGTTACTATTTCGGTGTAGTCCGCTGCAGGGATAGACATTGTGGTAGCCGGAGTGTTTTGCGAATTAACATTAGTATTAGTCGTTCTACTGGAACTGCTTCGTGAGGACGTGGTTTGTAAATCAGGTTGGGAGTTGGTCACTGCGCCGATAGTGCTTGCCGAGGATGTCTGCGCTGAACTAAGGCCGCATCCCGCCAGCATCAACATAGACATAACCGCGCAACCGATCGATAGTACTATAAACCGCTTTTCCCCAAGACTTTTCATTCTAAAACTCCTGATATATTTCAATCCGAAACTTGATTTAGCGTATCACTGACTCTTAATCGCCTGCTCCAGATAACTCTCTAAAGATGTCTTATTGAGAAAACTCTGGAAACGGCCTACCACGTTGTACTGGCCTTTGCTGTTTTTACTGACAATCACCAGGACGGTGGGAGTACCCATGACCCCTATATCGGATACAGCCGCGGGGTTTGTGTAATAATCGATTGGGATAAACATGACCTCATTGGTAAACTCCTCTTCTAGTGAGGAAATTACCGGTGCCGCCGCCTCGCAGAGTCCACAGCCGTCGGCATAAACTTCTATGAGGACAGGTTTATGCTGCAGCAGCGCGTTATCCACTTGACCGGAAATTGGCGTCGGCAGATTCATTGTTTCTACGACCTGTTGCGCTGGTTTGGAGATTTCGTGCATCCCGATACCCAACGCTGCCGCCAGAACCATTACCAGCCCGACACAGCTTACCCGAATAAAGGCAGGTAAAACGTATTTTGTCAGCGGTTTATTCTCATCCGTTAAATTATTTAGCCTGAGCCGGTCAAGTAATTGTACGATACTGAGAAATTCCCCGCTGCTGTTCAATAGCAGAATAAAGGCCGCAATAAGGATTAAACCATCAAGAATCAGGGAGACCGGATGGCTTAGCGCCAAAAATGTCCCAAAGCAGCCGCAATTCACGCCGATGGTATGTTGCAATGCGGAACTGCCGGCAATAATAAAACTGATAACCAGCGGGGCTAGCAGTGCCGCCGCAAACCGGACTAACACTCCGAGAAT